>NZ_SZVK01000004.1:0-149203 GCF_005280595.1 Escherichia sp. MR
GTGATTAGCTCAGCTGGGAGAGCACCTCCCTTACAAGGAGGGGGTCGGCGGTTCGATCCCGTCATCACCCACCACTTCGGGTCGTTAGCTCAGTTGGTAGAGCAGTTGACTTTTAATCAATTGGTCGCAGGTTCGAATCCTGCACGACCCACCAGTGTAAAAAAGCGCCCTAAAGGCGCTTTTTTGCTATGTGCGATTTGCGAAATTGCCAGATTCGCTTCGCTTATCAGACCTACGATTTCCGGCTATCTCCCCCTCGCCTACTGTCTCAATGCTGCCAACAGCTTAACCATCGCGGGCGTCACCTGCTGCGTTTCATAAACAATATATAAATCTGCCGGGATGCGCTCTTTGAGCGGACGGAAAATGACACCAGGCCAGTTCATCTGTGCATAGCTGTCTGCTATCAATGTGATACCAATGCCCATACTGATCATGGCCAGCACCGTTTGTGGTTCATTAACTTCGCGAATAACAACCGGTGAAAAACCCGCCTGCTGACAAACGCGCTGCAAAAATTCCCAGTCAGTGTACACGGGCGGCATTGTGACAAAATACTCGTCACGTAGTGCTTCCAGCGGAACGTCGGAATATGATGAGAGGTGATGCTCTTCAGGCATCGCTACCAGAAACGCCGATTCATGCAAGCGTAAGCTGGTAAAATCTTCCGGTGGTTCTGTCGCCATTCGCCAGATCCCGGCATCGAGTTCGCGGCGCTCCAACAGCGCCATTTGCATCGCAGGCATCTTTTCGCGAAACAGTACTTCAACGTTGGGGTTTTCCCTAAGGAATCGCCGCATAACCGGCCGCATCCGTCCCCACATTGCCGTTCCGACCACACCGAGTTCAATCCGCCCTGCTTCTCCCCGGCCTATTTGTTCAATCCGAGCCAACACCTGATTTGCATTCATCAGCAACCGGCGCGATTCTTCCATCAAGATTTTGCCCGCGTGTGTCAGGGCGACGCTGCGCGAATGACGAATAAAAAGCTGTGTGCCGAGTTGATTTTCCAGCTCTTTAATATGAATACTGAGCGGAGGCTGAGACATATTTAAACGCGCCGCTGCGCGGCCAAAATGTAACTCTTCCGCTACAGCAAGAAAATAACGGAGCAACTTAAGGTCTGTTCTGTAAATGCGTTCCATAATTAAATGCTCCGTTTAATAAATATATCTTATTAAATTATCACGGCATAAAGTATTTCACCACCAGATAACCTACATACATAAACACAATAGATAATATACCCGGCAATACATTTGGCACGGGAATAGGTAACCGCACGATTGTAAATAAAGCACCAATACCAAAACCGACGCCAGAAGAAAATAAAATATCTTTCATTAATTAACCTTTATCATAAAAGCAGCCCTGAAAAACGGAGCTGCCAGTTCTTTTAATGTGTCACTGTTCGATGTGTTATCTTTTCAGGGTCATGGTTATATTTAAATCCAAAGAAAAATATCACTGCGAGGAAAAGAGAATATCCTGCAAACATCAGCCAGATAGTTTGCCAGTCTTTTACGCCATCTACCGAGAAGTAATCCACTGCCATGCCGCTCAGAATCGAGCCAACCCAAGCACCGACACCATTTACCATGGTCATAAAGAGCCCCTGTGCGCTGGCACGAATGTTGGAATCAACTTCCTGTTCAACAAAGACCGAACCGGAAATATTGAAGAAATCAAATGCGCAGCCGTAAACAATCATCGACAGCAGCAGCAAAATAAACCCAGTTGGTGACGGATCGCCATAAGCAAAGAAGCCAAAGCGCAGCGTCCAGGCCACCATACTCATAAGCATGACCGTTTTGATGCCGAAACGCTTCAAAAAGAACGGAATCGTCAGAATGAAACCGACTTCAGCCATCTGTGAAACTGACAATAAAATGGACGGATATTTCACCACGAAGCTATCAGCAAACTCCGGGTTACGGGCAAAATCATGCAGGAACGGGTTGCCAAAAACGTTGGTAATTTGCAGTACCGCGCCCAGCATCATGGCGAAGAGGAAAAAGATGGCCATACGCGGATTTTTGAATAGCACAAACGCGTCCAGACCGAGTTTACTGGCAAGCGAAGTAGTCACTTTTTTCTGCGCAACAGGAATTTTAGGCAAAGTCAGCGCGTAAGCCGACAGCAGCAGAGACGCGCCGGAAGCGATATACAATTGCAGGCTGCTCAATTCCAGATGCAGTAAGCTTACTGCCCACATCGCAATGATGAACCCCACCGTACCAAAAACGCGAATAGGCGGGAAAGCTGTCACCGGGTCAAGCCCGGCCTGGGCGAGGCAGGAATAAGAGACGCTGTTTGATAACGCGATGGTCGGCATAAATGCCATCGCATTGACTAACATCACCCAAAACATCGTATCCGGATCACTGACGGATGCCGCATAAAAAAGCACGCCAGCACACACCAGGTGGCACAGCATATATGCGCGTTCCGCACGCAGCCATTTATCCGCGATAATCCCCATAATGCCGGGCATAATAATCGCAGCAATCCCTTTGGAGCTGTAGACCATACCGACGTTAGCGCCGGTAAAATGAAGGGTATTAATCATGTAGGAACCGAGGGTAACCAGCCAGCTCCCCCAGATAAAATATTGCAAAAAGGACATTACCTTTAAGCGCAAAGCGATGCTCATAATCGTTTCCTTGTCGCATCATGTGGCCTCACCCGTGAGGCCGTTTATTGTTGTTTTAATCAGGCAATATTGCGCAGAAAGCCGCAAATAAGGTTGATAAAGTTCTGCTTAGAGAGATCCGCTGCCGCCAACGTTTGGGTATGCGAGAGCTTCACGTCACTCAGACCTTCCGCCATATTGGTAATCGCAGAAACGGCCACGACCTTCAGGTCACAATGGCGTGCTGAAATAACTTCAGGCACAACGGACATTCCAACGACATCCCCGCCAATAATTTGCATCATGCGAATCTCTGCCGCCGTTTCGAAATTCGGCCCCGGATACGAGACGAACACACCTTCCGTCAGGGGGAAACCCTCTTCTTTCGCCACTTTTTGCAACAGTGCGCGGTAGTCCGCATCGTAGGCATTCGCCAGCGAGAAGAAGCGTTCGCCAAAGCGTTCATCGTTAAGACCCACCATCGGTGTACCTGGCATGGTGTTGATGTGGTCTTTCAGCGCAACCAGACTGCCCGCACCGACTTCCGGACGCAGTGAGCCCGCCGCATTGGTGCAGAACAGCAGTTCACAGCCCAGCAATTTGAAAGTACGAATCGCGTCGGTCATGATGGTCATTCCACGACCTTCATAGAAATGCCCTCGACCTTTCATACATGCCACCGGAACGCCCTGGAGATGCCCCAACACCAGCTCACCCGCATGTCCATGCACCGTACTCACCGGGAAACCCGGCAGCTTTTCATAGGAAATGGCGACAGCGTTATCAATCTGATCGGCCAGCGCGCCCAGCCCGGAACCTAAAATAAAAGCCACTCGTGGTGTGAAATCAGGTTTATAAGCCTGGATAATATCGACGCAATATAGCGGGTTATGAGAAAATTGAGCCTGAGACATATATATCCTTTTTTCAGTAGGGTTGAATCTAATGTCTTTTTATAGCGAAGTTGTCCCGGCTCTTACCAATACACT
The DNA here is from genome assembly GCF_005280595.1 of Escherichia sp. MR. Classification (NCBI taxonomy): domain Bacteria; kingdom Pseudomonadati; phylum Pseudomonadota; class Gammaproteobacteria; order Enterobacterales; family Enterobacteriaceae; genus Escherichia; species Escherichia sp. MR. The sequence goes on from NZ_SZVK01000004.1 coordinate 3,622, forward strand.
TTCCTCACGCATTCAATAGTGATTCGATATCGATGGATTTATATCTTTTCACTATTAATTCCCAGCAAAAACTGTATTGGCGATATTCACTCCCTTGCATTAACAATATGCTGTTTTTAACAAACCACTTTATTAAGCAATCTACTAATAACGATCGGCATAGGGAATTATGCTATGAAAAAACATCTTTTAACTCTGACGCTCACCTCTTTATTAGCCATACCTGTTATATCTCATGCAGAATTTAAAGGTGGGTTTGCAGATATCGGCGTGCATTACCTGGACTGGACCAGCCGAACCACCGAGAAATCGTCAACTAAGTCACACAAAGATGATTTTGGTTATCTGGAACTGGAAGGCGGTGCCAACTTTAGTTGGGGAGAAATGTACGGGTTTTTCGACTGGGAAAACTTTTATAACGACCACCACGATAAACCAGGTAGTGAGCAGCGTTATACCTTTAAAAATACCAACCGCATTTACCTGGGCAATACCGGATTTAATCTCTACCTGCACGCGTATGGCACCTACGGTTCTGCAAATCGGGTAAATTTCCACGACGATATGTTCCTGTACGGTTTTGGCTACAACTTCACCGGTAACAGTTGGTGGTTCAAACCTTTCTTTGCCAAACGCTATACGGATCAAACCTATTACACGGGCGATAACGGCTACGTGGCAGGTTGGGTTGCGGGTTACAGCTTTATGCTGGGCAGAGAGAAATTCACCCTCACCAACTGGAACGAGTACGAGTTTGACCGTGATGCCACCTACGCAACAGGTAATGGCGGTAAAGAAGGGCTGAACGGTGCGGTCGCCCTCTGGTGGAATGCTACCCCGAATATAACTACGGGGCTTCAGTATCGCTACGCGGACGACAAGCTGGGAGAAGCCTGGTATCAGGACGCCATCATTTACTCGGTCAAATTTAACTTCTGAACCATTTCTGCCGGGATTCCCGGCAGAAATGCATAACACGATATATGATACAACGGCTCCCCTTCTCGCCCTGCCATCACTATTCCCCCTGTTCTTGCTCCACGTCCTCTAATGCTTCACCAGCTGTTGAAAGTGTCCGGTTCTTCCTTCGCTACTGTGACGAAAACCTTTAATTGTTTTAAAGAGTCATTCATCTATTTTCTTCATGAATGAATGCAATAAATCAATTTTATTTCTCAAACTGGAAGAAGCACAATAGAACCATCGATTATCTGGAGCCTTTATGAAACTTTTTCGTATCCTCGATCCTTTCACCTTAACCCTGGTCACGGTGGTGTTACTGGCTTCTTTCTTTCCGGCCAGAGGCGATTTCGTCCCCTTCTTTGAAAATCTGACCACAGCAGCCATTGCCCTGCTGTTCTTTATGCACGGCGCGAAGTTGTCGCGAGAGGCCATTATTGCAGGCGGTAGTCACTGGCGACTGCATTTGTGGGTGATGTGCAGTACCTTCGTGCTGTTTCCGGTTCTGGGCGTGTTGTTTGCCTGGTGGAAACCAGTAAACGTCGATCCAATGCTCTATTCCGGCTTTCTCTATCTTTGCATTCTTCCTGCCACGGTGCAGTCTGCAATCGCTTTTACCTCGATGGCGGGCGGTAACGTTGCGGCGGCCGTTTGTTCTGCATCAGCATCCAGCCTGCTGGGTATTTTCCTTTCGCCATTGCTGGTTGGTCTGGTAATGAATGTTCACGGTGCAGAGGGCAGCCTCGAACAGGTCGGTAAGATTATGCTGCAGCTGTTACTACCTTTTGTGTTGGGGCATCTTTCTCGCCCGTGGATTGGCAACTGGGTGGCGCGCAATAAAAAGTGGATTGCGAAAACTGACCAGACCTCCATTCTGTTGGTGGTCTATACGGCCTTCAGCGAAGCTGTTGTTAACGGCATCTGGCACAAAGTCGGCTGGGGATCGTTGCTGTTTATCGTGGTGGTCAGCTGCGTGCTGTTGGCTATCGTGATTGTGATTAACGTCTTTATGGCACGCCGACTGGGTTTCAATAAGGCGGATGAGATAACGATTGTCTTCTGTGGTTCGAAAAAGAGCCTGGCGAATGGTATTCCGATGGCGAACATTCTGTTCCCAACGTCAGTTATCGGTATGATGGTGCTGCCACTGATGATTTTCCATCAGATCCAGCTGATGGTTTGCGCGGTGCTGGCGCGTCGTTATAAGCGCCAGACCGAGCAACTACAGGCGCAGCAGGAAAGCCACGCAGGGAAGATTTAAAGCGGACGTTTCAGGGGCTGAACCAGTTGCGTCAGCCCCTCGGTTTTAATCAGCAGCGTGATTTGCATTAGCTCACCGAGTTTTCCTGCCGGGAACTCATCCTTGCGGGCAAACCACAAAAGATACTCTTCCGGCAGGTCGATTAAGCGACGCCCTTTGTACTTGCCAAACGGCATTATCGTATTGGCTATTTCAATCAGCTGCTCTTTTTCCATCTCAGTTACCCAGCAAACGTAGCATCTCTGCTTCGTCGATCACTTCAATGCCCAATTCCTGCGCTTTCGCCAGTTTAGAACCTGCGGCTTCTCCGGCGATCACCAGATCGGTTTTCTTCGAAACGCTGCCCGCGACTTTCGCGCCCAGTTCGACCAGGCGAGCTTTAGCATCATCACGCGACATCTGACTTAAGCTACCGGTGAGCACCACGGTTTTACCGGCAAACGGACTGTCGATCTCTTCCGCGTTAATCACCACCGGCGCAGGCCAGTGAACACCTTCCGCCAACAGCTCGCTGATGACATTGCGGTTACTGTCTTCGGCAAAGAAGTTGTGAACATGGGATGCGACGACAATTCCGACATCGGGCACTTTTTGCAGCTCTTCAATCGAGGCTGCTTCCAGTGCGTCCAGCGTGCCGAAATATGCTGCCAAACCTGCTGCAGTGGCCTCGCCGACTTCGCGAATGCCAAGCGCATAAAGGAAGCGAGCAAAGGTGGTTTCTTTCGCTTTTTCCAGCGCGCTAACCACGTTTTGCGCTGATTTCGGCCCCATTCTCTCCAGTCCGGTCAGTTTGCCTGCGGTGAGTTTAAACAGGTCAGCAGGTGTGTGGACGTACTCTTTTTCAACCAGCTGGTCGATGATTTTGTCACCCATACCGTCAACGTCCATCGCGCGACGGGAAACAAAATGTTTCAGCGACTCTTTACGCTGAGCGCCGCAAATCAGGCCACCGGTACAGCGGGCGACTGCTTCTCCTTCCACACGCTCGACGTCAGAACCACATACCGGGCAATGTGTCGGGAACTCTACGGCACGGGTATCTTCCGGGCGTTCAGAAAGCACGACGTTAACCACCTGCGGGATCACATCGCCAGCGCGGCGGATCACCACTTTATCGCCAATGCGTAAACCAAGACGTTCGATTTCATCGGCATTGTGTAAGGTAGCATTGCTCACCAGCACGCCTGCAACATGTACAGGTTCCAGACGCGCAACGGGCGTAATAGCGCCGGTACGTCCAACCTGAAACTCAACGTCGCGCACGAAAGTCATCTGTTCCTGCGCCGGGAATTTAAACGCCACAGCCCAGCGCGGGGCACGTGAAACAAACCCAAGCTGTTCCTGCTGCGCCAGTGAGTTGACTTTAATCACCACACCGTCGATATCAAAGCCCAGCGTCGGACGGTCTTCTTCCACTTTGTGGTAAAACGCCAGCACCTCTTCTGCCGATTCACATAACGTGACACGATCGCTGACCGGTAATCCCCACTTTTTAAATTGCATTAAACGACCAAGATGGGTGTCCGGCAGCTCGCCGCCTTCCAGCACACCAACGCCGTAGCAGAAGAACGTGAGCGGTCGCTTCGCCGTGATACGCGGATCAAGCTGACGCAGCGAACCTGCCGCAGCATTACGTGGGTTAGCAAATACTTTCCCGCCCGTGCGTCGCGCCTCTTCGTTGATCTTTTCGAACCCTGCTTGTGGCAGGAATACTTCACCACGCACTTCCAGGCGCGCCGGGATATTCTCACCATGCAATTTCAGCGGAATCGCGCGAATAGTACGGACGTTAGAGGTGATGTCTTCGCCGGTGGTGCCATCACCACGGGTCGCCGCACTGACCAGAACGCCATTCTCATACAGAATGCTGACGGCAAGGCCATCAAGCTTCAGCTCACAGCACCAGGTGACTTTTTCGTTACTTTTCAGACGATCCAGTACGCGTTTGTTGAAAGCGAGAAAACTCTCTTCATCAAAAACGTTGTCCAGCGACAGCATCGGTACTTCATGACGGATCTGGCTGAAGGCTGCCAGCGGCGCTGCACCTACGCGCTGGGTTGGTGAATCCGGGGTAATGAGTTCCGGATGTTTTGCTTCCAGCTCGCGCAGCTCACGCATCAGCCTGTCGTATTCAGCGTCGGGAATTTCCGGCGCATCCATCACATGATAAAGATATTCATGATGGCGAAGCGTCGTTCGCAGTTCTGTGAGTTGTCTTTCGATTGATTCCATATCGCACCATCAATGCTAAAAACCCCCGACAAGCGGGGGTTCGAAGAAGAGTTAATTTGCCTTAAGTGTATCAGACGTTAGCGTCTTTCACTTCGCGGATGATGTCCTGATACTCGCGCAGTTTCTGCGGAGTCATCATACGGCGCTGATCGTCAAGAACTACGCCACCGACTTCATCAGCGATATGCTGCGCAGATTGCAGCATCAGCTTGAAGTTTTGCAGTTCATCACCATAAGACGGAACCTGCATAAAGATAGTGACGCCAGGAGTGGTGAAATCCTTCATTTCAGGATCGAATGTTCCCGGTTTCACCATATTCGCCAAGCTGAATAACGCAGGGCCACTGCCGTCCGGGCTGAGATGACGATGGTAAATATTCATATCGCCAAAGATAAAGCCCGCCTGCTGAATGCTGTTAAGAAGCAGTTCACCATTCAGCTCGCTACCGTGATGCGCCGCGACGTTCATAATGATCACCGCTTCTTTACGCTTCGGCTTATCCATGACAGGTGCCGGTTCATTTACAGGTTCAGGCTGCGGTGCCGCTACGGGTTCCGCAACCTGGAAAGCCTGCTGCGCTGGTTGGGGCGCTGGCTGCGTCGGTTGCGGAGCTGGCGGTACTTGCGAAGCAACCTGCTGTTCAGGCTGCGGCTGGTAGGTCGGCTGCTGAACCGGCTGCGGTTGCTGAACCGGCTGCGCTGAATGCGGAGCATGTTGCGGCGATACCTGCGCTTCAGGCGGCTGCTGAACCGGTTGACGCGGCTGCGCAGACGCATAAGGCGGTTGGTACTGGTGTTGCGGCGACGGACGAGCAGCCTCATGCTCCTGGGCGTTAGCCGGGGCATGATTTACGCGGTGAACACGAACCTCACCAACGCCCTCATCATCTTCGACATCCTCATCATAAGAATCGTCGTCACGTTTTGACTTCATTCGTTTTAATGGCCGATCGCGGAACATAGAAGATCGTTCTTTACGGCTGGTCCAGAAACCATGTACCAGTAAAGCGATTATGGCGATCGCGCCAACAATGATTAATATCAGACGCAAATCCTGCATCATTATATTCTCTGTTGTTCTAACACCTTGCCACCACGGCAAACATTTACTCACTAAGAGTATTTGCCGATTACCTCGAGTGCAAGTGCACTCTTAACTTTCACAGCACAAAGATAGATGAAATCGTGCTTTTTGCTGTTTTTTCGAACATATCCTAACTGTCCATTGCGCAATTACCCGGTAAAATACGCAGAATTTTCCTGGGATTGGTCAAAAGGAGCATCTCCTGATTATGGTTTCAACATACACATCTTCCCCACGCAGCGGTTTTTACTATTTTGCGCAAGGCTGGAAGCTCGTCTCGCAACCCGGGATTCGGCGTTTTGTCATTTTACCTCTGTTGGTCAATATTTTGTTGATGGGAAGTGCATTCTGGTGGCTCTTTACCCAACTGGATGTCTGGATCCCATCATTAATGAGCCACGTGCCTGACTGGCTGCAATGGTTAAGCTATTTGCTGTGGCCTGTCGCGGTTCTCTCCGTGCTGCTGATTTTTGGCTATTTTTTCTCAACTATTGCGAACTGGATTGCCGCGCCATTTAACGGTTTATTGGCTGAACAACTGGAAGCAAGGCTGACAGGCGCTACGCCGCCGGATACCGGAATTTTGGGTATCATGAAAGATGTGCCGCGAATTATGAAACGCGAATGGCAAAAATTTGCGTGGTATTTGCCACGCGCCATCGTATTGCTGATCCTCTACTTTATCCCTGGCATCGGGCAAACCGTCGCGCCAGCGTTGTGGTTCCTGTTCAGCGCCTGGATGTTAGCCATTCAGTACTGCGACTATCCGTTCGACAACCACAAAGTGCCGTTTAAAGAGATGCGCACTGCCCTGCGCACGCGCAAAATCACTAACATGCAGTTTGGCGCATTAACGAGTCTGTTCACGATGATCCCGGTGCTCAACCTGTTCATCATGCCGGTGGCCGTCTGTGGCGCGACAGCAATGTGGGTCGATTGCTATCGCGCTAAACATGCACTATGGCGGTAACAATCTTCCGATTATTTTGTAAACTATTTGTATGAAACAAGGGTGGCTTATGCCACCCTTATTCCATCTTGCAAGTCATTATTTCCCTTCTGCATATAGATATGCTAAATCCTTACTTCCGCATATTCTCTGAGCGGGTATGCTACCTGTTGTATCCCAATTTCATACAGTTAAGGACAGGCCATGAGTAAGATTTTTGAAGATAACTCGCTGACTATCGGTCACACACCGCTGGTTCGCCTGAATCGCATCGGTAACGGACGTATTCTGGCGAAGGTGGAATCTCGTAACCCCAGCTTCAGCGTTAAGTGCCGTATCGGTGCCAATATGATTTGGGATGCCGAAAAACGCGGCGTGCTGAAACCCGGCGTTGAACTGGTTGAACCCACCAGCGGCAACACTGGTATTGCTCTGGCTTATGTGGCAGCCGCTCGCGGTTATAAACTCACTCTGACCATGCCAGAGACAATGAGTATTGAACGCCGCAAACTGCTGAAAGCCCTGGGCGCAAACCTGGTACTGACTGAAGGCGCGAAGGGCATGAAAGGCGCGATTCAAAAAGCAGAAGAAATTGTCGCCAGTAACCCAGAGAAATACCTGCTGCTACAACAATTCAGCAACCCGGCGAATCCGGAAATTCATGAAAAAACCACCGGTCCGGAGATCTGGGAAGATACCGACGGTCAGGTTGATGTATTTATTGCGGGTGTCGGTACTGGCGGTACGCTGACCGGCGTCAGCCGCTACATTAAAGGCACCAAAGGCAAGACTGACCTCATCTCTGTTGCCGTTGAGCCAACCGATTCTCCCGTTATCGCCCAGGCGCTGGCAGGTGAAGAAATAAAACCCGGCCCGCATAAAATTCAGGGCATCGGCGCTGGCTTTATCCCGGCTAACCTTGATCTCAAACTGGTCGATAAAGTTATTGGCATCACCAATGAAGAAGCTATCTCTACTGCACGTCGTTTAATGGAAGAAGAAGGCATTCTTGCCGGAATCTCTTCCGGCGCGGCGGTTGCTGCGGCGTTGAAACTACAAGAAGATGAAAGCTTTACCAATAAGAATATTGTGGTTATTCTGCCATCATCGGGTGAGCGTTATTTAAGCACCGCATTATTTGCCGATCTCTTTACCGAAAAAGAATTGCAACAGTAATGCCAGGTTGTTAAAAATGCGTAAAAAAGCACCTTTTCAGGTGCTTTTTTGTGGCCTACTTCAAATTTTAGCCTCTCCTGGCATTGATTCAGCCTGTCGGAACTGGTATTTAACCTGACTAATTATTTTGATGCGCGAAATTAATCGTTACAGGAAAAGCCTTAGCTGAATCGATTTTATGATTTGGTTCAATTCTTCCTTTAGCGGCATAATGTTTAATGATGAACGAAACGTCAGCGGTCGATATCCGCCAGCAATGGACTGTACAGAACACTTCGTGCGTCGCGTCTGTTAAAAACTGGCGCTAACAATACAGGCTAAAGTCAAACCGCCAGGCTAGACTTTAGTTCCACAACACTAAACCTATAAGTTGGGGAAATACAATGTTCCAGCAAGAAGTTACCATTACCGCTCCGAACGGTCTGCACACCCGCCCTGCTGCCCAGTTTGTAAAAGAAGCTAAGGGCTTCACTTCTGAAATTACTGTGACTTCCAACGGCAAAAGCGCCAGCGCGAAAAGCCTGTTTAAACTGCAGACTCTGGGCCTGACTCAAGGGACCGTTGTGACTATCTCCGCTGAAGGCGAAGACGAGCAGAAAGCGGTTGAACATCTGGTTAAACTGATGGCGGAACTCGAGTAATTTCCCGGGTTCTTTTAAAAATCAGTCACAAGTAAGGTAGGGTTATGATTTCAGGCATTTTAGCATCCCCGGGTATCGCTTTCGGTAAAGCTCTGCTTCTGAAAGAAGACGAAATCGTCATTGACCGGAAAAAAATTTCTGCCGACCAGGTTGATCAGGAAGTTGAACGTTTTCTGAGCGGTCGTGCCAAGGCATCAGCCCAGCTGGAAACGATCAAAACGAAAGCTGGTGAAACGTTCGGTGAAGAAAAAGAAGCCATCTTTGAAGGGCATATTATGCTGCTCGAAGATGAGGAGCTGGAGCAGGAAATCATAGCCCTGATTAAAGATAAGCACATGACGGCTGACGCAGCTGCTCATGAAGTTATTGAAGGTCAGGCTTCTGCCCTGGAAGAACTGGATGATGAATACCTGAAAGAGCGTGCGGCTGACGTGCGTGATATCGGTAAGCGCCTGCTGCGCAACATCCTGGGTCTGAAGATTATCGATCTGAGCGCCATTCAGGATGAAGTCATTCTGGTTGCCGCTGACCTGACACCGTCCGAAACCGCACAGTTGAACCTGAAGAAGGTGCTGGGTTTCATCACCGACGCGGGTGGCCGTACTTCCCACACTTCTATTATGGCGCGTTCTCTGGAGCTGCCGGCCATCGTGGGTACTGGTAGCGTCACTTCGCAGGTGAAAAATGACGACTATCTGATTCTGGATGCCGTAAATAATCAGGTTTACGTCAATCCAACCAACGAAGTTATCGATAAATTGCGCGCTGTTCAGGAGCAAGTTGCTTCTGAAAAAGCAGAGCTTGCTAAACTGAAAGATCTCCCGGCTATTACGCTGGACGGTCACCAGGTAGAAGTGTGCGCTAACATCGGTACTGTTCGTGATGTTGAAGGTGCAGAACGTAACGGCGCTGAAGGCGTTGGTCTGTATCGTACCGAATTCTTGTTCATGGACCGCGACGCGCTGCCAACAGAAGAAGAACAGTTTGCTGCCTATAAAGCAGTGGCTGAAGCGTGTGGTTCGCAGGCTGTTATCGTTCGTACCATGGATATTGGCGGCGACAAAGAGCTGCCGTACATGAACTTCCCGAAAGAAGAGAACCCGTTCCTCGGCTGGCGTGCTATCCGTATCGCGATGGATCGTAAAGAGATCCTGCGCGATCAGCTCCGCGCTATCCTGCGTGCCTCTGCTTTCGGTAAATTGCGCATCATGTTCCCGATGATCATCTCTGTCGAAGAAGTTCGCGCTCTGCGCAAAGAGATCGAAATCTACAAACAGGAATTGCGTGACGAAGGTAAAGCGTTTGACGAATCAATTGAAATTGGCGTAATGGTGGAAACACCGGCTGCCGCAACAATTGCGCGTCATTTAGCCAAAGAAGTTGATTTCTTTAGTATCGGCACCAATGATTTAACGCAGTACACTCTGGCAGTTGACCGTGGTAATGATATGATTTCACACCTTTACCAGCCAATGTCACCGTCCGTGCTGAACTTGATCAAGCAAGTTATTGATGCTTCTCATGCTGAAGGCAAATGGACTGGCATGTGTGGTGAGCTTGCTGGCGATGAACGTGCTACACTTCTGTTGCTGGGGATGGGTCTGGACGAATTCTCTATGAGCGCCATTTCTATCCCGCGCATTAAGAAGATTATCCGTAACACGAACTTCGAAGATGCGAAGGTGTTAGCAGAGCAGGCTCTTGCTCAACCGACAACGGACGAGTTAATGACGCTGGTTAACAAGTTCATTGAAGAAAAAACAATCTGCTAATCCACGAGATGCGGCCCAATTTACTGCTTAGGAGAAGATCATGGGTTTGTTCGATAAACTGAAATCTCTGGTTTCCGATGACAAAAAGGATACCGGAACTATTGAGATCATTGCTCCGCTCTCTGGCGAGATCGTCAATATCGAAGACGTGCCGGATGTCGTTTTTGCGGAAAAAATCGTTGGTGATGGCATTGCTATCAAACCAACTGGTAACAAAATGGTCGCTCCGGTTGACGGCACCATTGGTAAAATCTTTGAAACCAACCACGCGTTCTCTATCGAATCCGATAGCGGCGTTGAGCTGTTCGTCCACTTCGGTATCGACACCGTTGAACTGAAAGGCGAAGGCTTCAAGCGTATTGCTGAAGAAGGTCAGCGCGTGAAAGTTGGCGATACGGTTATTGAATTCGATCTGCCGCTGCTGGAAGAGAAAGCCAAGTCTACCCTGACTCCGGTTGTTATCTCCAACATGGACGAAATCAAAGAACTGATCAAACTGTCCGGTAGCGTGACTGTGGGTGAAACCCCGGTTATCCGCATCAAGAAGTAATTCTTGCCGCAATGAAAAATGGCGCCATCGGCGCCATTTTTTTATGCTTCTAACAGCGGCGGCAAAATCAATTCATCGCTCTCATGTTGCTGGGTATAACGCATTACCTCCAGCACACGTAAGCCCGCGCTGTGTACTGCGTCGGTTAACGCCTTCCCTTTCAGTAATCCACTAATAAGCTGGGCGCAAAACAGATCGCCAGTACCTTTCAGGTCGGTTTTTACCCGTGAATGGGAAATGACATTCACGCTATCGGCACTGACCACCACCACCTGCATCTCCTGGTGTTCTTCATTGCCGGAGGCGCTGGTAACAACCACCCATTTTAATGTCTCTGAAAGCAGGCTTTTTGCAGCAGCAATGGCGCTGTCGAGGTCGCGGCAGTTTTTACCGGTCAATATTTCCAGCTCAAAGATATTTGGCGTAATCCCCTGCGCCAGCGGCAGTAAATATTGCCGATACGCATCGGGAAGATCAGCTTTGACGTAAATACCGCTATCAATATCGCCAATCACCGGATCAACCATAATCAGCAAGTCAGGATGCTCTTCGCGTAAGGCTGTCAGCCATTCAGCAAGGATTTTGATTTGCGATGCCGTCCCCATATAGCCCGTGGTAACAGCGCGAAGTTGGCGCAGCGCATCACGCTCCTGAAGCGCACGCAAATAGCCACTAAACCACTCGTCCGGAATCGCACCACCGTAGAACGTATCGTAATGCGGCGTATTGCTCAGCAACACGGTCGGCACGGCAAAGACATTCAGGCCGTTCTGTTTAATCGCAGGCACGGCAATGCTGTTACCTACGCTGCCGTACACCACCTGCGACTGCACGGCGACGATATCCGCCTGCAGCGCCCTGCTCTTATCGTTAAACAACAACAAACTACTCATTTAGTTTTTCTCCTTGCCGATGATCCCCATCGTATTCCAACCGAAACTTTACCTGATTCTGGCAGTCAAATCGGCTATCACAAAACAAGGATAAGGTAATTCAGTGAAGAAAATCATTTGTCTGGTCATTACGCTGTTAATGGCACTTCCCGCTTACGCGAAGTTAACAGCCCATGAAGAAGCCCGCATCAACGCCATGCTAGAGGGATTAGCACAGAAAAAGGATTTGATATTTGTACGCAACGGCGATGAACACACCTGCGATGAAGCGGTTTCCCACCTGCGTCTGAAGCTGGGCAATACCCGTAATCGCATTGATACTGCCGAGCAATTTATTGATAAGGTTGCCTCGTCATCATCGATTACCGGAAAGCCTTACATTGTGAAGATCCCTGGTAAGAGCGATGAAAACGCGCAACCTTTTTTACATACGTTAATTGCCCAGACGGATAAAACGTTGCCTGCGCAATAAACTCAAATCCCCGCCCCCTGGCTAAAGTGTTCTTCGCCAAATACGCCGGTGGAAAGGTAGCGATCGCCGCGATCGCAGATGATCGCCACCACTACCGCGCCAGCGTTAGCTTTTGCCACGCGCAGTGCACCAGCAACCGCGCCGCCAGAACTAACGCCGCAGAAAATCCCTTCCCGCACCGCCAGTTCGCGCATGGTGTTTTCCGCATCGCGCTGATGAATATCCAGCACCTCATCCACCAGCGAGGCGTTGAAAATCCCCGGCAGATACTCTGCTGGCCAGCGGCGAATACCCGGAATGCTGCTGCCCTCTTCTGGCTGCAGGCCGACAATGGTCACCGGTTTGGATTGCTCGCGCATAAACCGTGACACACCGGTAATGGTGCCGGTTGTCCCCATACTGGAGACAAAATGGGTAATGCGCCCGCCGGTCTGCTGCCAGATTTCCGGCCCGGTGGTGGTGTAATGGGCGTAGGGGTTATCGGGGTTGTTGAACTGGTCAAGCAACTTGCCTTCGCCCCGGTTCGCCATTTCCAGCGCCAGATCGCGCGCACCTTCCATGCCTTGTTCTTTGGTCACCAGAATCAGTTCCGCACCGTAGGCACGCATCGCCGCACGGCGTTCCTGGCTCATGTTGTCGGGCATCAGCAATTTCATGCGATAGCCTTTTAGCGCGGCGATCATTGCCAGCGCAATGCCGGTGTTACCGCTGGTGGCTTCAATCAACACATCGCCCGGTTTAATCTCACCGCGTTTTTCCGCCTCAACAATCATCGATAGCGCCGCACGATCTTTCACCGAACCTGCCGGATTATTACCTTCCAGCTTTAACCAGACTTCACTGCCGTTATCCGGCCCCATTCGCTGTAACTTCACCAGAGGCGTATTGCCTATTGTTTGTTCTAATGTACTCACGATCTCTGTCCATACATGGTGTTGCCTGATGCGAGGCTTGTGCGTCTTATCAGGCCTACAGGTTACAAAACCTTGCCATTAAAAAGCCCGGATCGCGGGAAGCGCCTCCGGGCGTTTAACATTCACTCAACCTATCAGGCGCTTTGTGCGAGAGCAAGTTCCTCATCGCGGGTTTCGATACGCTCGTCACCGTTATACAGCCGCGCATGTTGCAGCCCAACAAACAGGCGATCGCCGCGTACTGGCGCGTCATCCCCGCGCATCACCACGGTTAGCGGGTCGTCATACCACCCCAGCGGCTGCACAACTAATTGGGTGTAGTGGCCTTTCGGGCTGGCTTCCAGTACCTGTACCGGCAGTGGCGAATCCAGGCTGGTGCGGCGGCTGATATCCACTTCCCACGGGCGCAGGAAGAGATCCACCGGCCCCTGATAGGCAGGCGTATATCCCAGCGGCCAGCGATGTGCGCCAACATGGAACTGCCCGCCGCGAATGGTGCCACGCAGACGGTTTACTTCGCCCATAAATTCCAGCACAAAACGGGTCGCCGGTTCGCGCCATACCTGATCCGGCGCGTCAGCCTGTTCAATATTGCCCTGGCTCATCACCACCACGCGGTTAGCGACTTCCATCGCTTCTTCCTGGTCGTGGGTCACAAAGACGCTGGTGAATTTCAGTTCTTCATGCAGTTGACGCAACCAACGACGCAGCTCTTTACGCACCTGCGCATCCAGTGCGCCAAACGGTTCATCAAGTAGCAGAATTTGCGGTTCAACAGCAAGCGCGCGCGCCAGCGCCACACGCTGTTTCTGACCGCCGGAAAGCTGCGCCGGATAACGGTCCGCCAGATGAGCAAGCTGCACCATCTCCAGCAATTTTGTCACTTTCGCTTTGATGGCTGCGGCATTTGGCCGCTCGCGACGCGGCAGCACCGTCAGGCCAAAAGCGATATTGTCGAATACCGTCATATGGCGGAACAACGCGTAATGCTGGAACACGAAACCGACTTTACGGTCGCGCGCGTGCAGGCGGCTGACGTCAGTGCCGTGGAAGCGAATATGTCCGCTGGTTTGATGTTCCAGCCCGGCAATAATACGCAGCAGCGTGGTTTTCCCGGAACCGGACGGCCCCAGCAGCGCGACCATCTGGCCTGAAGGAATATCCAGTGAGATATCGTTCAGCACCTGGGTGCGACCAAAAGACTTCTTAATCCTGGCAATCTCAATGCTCATGATGTTCCTCCTGCTGCGCGCGTTTTTCCTGATTCTCCAGGCGCCATTGCAACATACTCTTCAAAAACAGGGTGATAATCGCCATCAGCGTCAATAACGCCGCAGCGGTAAAGGAGCCGACAGTGTTGTAGTCCTGCTCCAGCAATTCAATTTGTAACGGCAGCGACAGCGTTTCACCGCGAATCGAGCCGGAAACCACCGACACCGCGCCAAACTCACCAATTGCGCGGGCGTTGGTCAGCACCACGCCGTAAAGTAGCGCCCAGCGAATATTCGGCAATGTGACGCGACGAAACATCTGCCAGCCAGATGCACCAAGCAAAATCGCCGCTTCGTCTTCCTGGCTGCCCTGGCTTAACATCACCGGCACCAGCTCGCGCACCACGAACGGGCAAGTCACGAAGATAGTGACCAGCACCATCCCCGGCCACGAGAACATAATTTGCAGGTTATGCTCGTCGAGCCAACCGCCCAGCGGGCCATTCGAGCCGTAAAACAGCAGATAGACCAGACCGGCAACCACCGGCGATACGGCAAACGGGATGTCCAGCAGCGTCAGCAGCAACTGACGTCCCGGAAAATCAAAACGCGTCACCAGCCAGGCCAGCAGAATGCCGAATACCAGGTTTACCGGTACGGCAATCAGGGCGATCATCACCGTCAGCCAGATGGCGTGCAGCATGTCCGGGTCGGCCAGATTCTGTAAAACCGGCATCAGCCCTTTGCTGAATGCCTGCACGAAGATGTAAATCATTGGCACCAGCAGGATGAACGCCGAAACCAGCATCCCGGTGCCAATCAGAAACCATTTGCCCCAGTTAATCGGGCGCGCGTCATAACGCTTCAATTGGGTAACTTCCGCCATTAATGACCTACCACACGCCGACCAAAGCGACTTTGCAGAGTGTTAATAGAGAACAGCAGCAGCAGTGATGCCGCGAGGATCACCGAAGCGATCGCGCTCGCCGCCGGGTAATCAAATTCCTGTAAGCGAACGAAAATCATCAGCGACGTCACTTCCGTCTTCCAGGCGATGTTCCCGGCGATAAAAATCACCGCGCCAAACTCACCGAGGCTACGGGTGAACGACAGCGCCACACCCGCCACCAGCGCAGGGGAAAGCTCCGGCAGCACCACTTTGCAGAAACTCTGCCAGCGCGTTGCTCCGAGCGTTTCCGCCGCTTCTTCATATTCCGGGCCTAACTCTTCAAGCACCGGCTGCACGGTACGCACCACAAACGGAATACTGGTAAAGGCCATTGCCACCGCAATCCCCAGCCAGGTGTAGGTGACTTTGATATCAAACTTCGCCAGCCATTCACCGTAAAAACCGTTGACCGAAAACAGCGAAGCCAGCGTTAAACCTGCTACCGCCGTCGGCAATGCAAACGGCAAATCCATCAGCGCATCAAGCAGAGTGCGCCCCGGAAAGCGATAGCGGGTTAGGATCCATGCCATCAGCAGACCGAAAACGCCGTTAAAAATCGATGCCACAAACGCCGACAGCAACGTCACTTTATAGGCCGCCACCACCTGCGGGTTGGTGATCACCTCCCAGTACTGCGCCCAGCTCATCTCAGAGAGCTGCATCACCAGTGCGGAAAGCGGCAGTAACAAAATCAGGCACACAAACAGCAGACTGGTGCCGAGGCTTAAGGTAAAGCCCGGCAGCACACGTCTGGAAGCGACGGCAAACATCAGCTACGCCCCGCCGCTAACAGCTTGTCTAACTCGCCGCCGCTGGTGAAGTGAGTTTTCATCACTTCCGGCCAGGAGCCAAATTTGTCTTCCACGCGGAACAGCTCGGTCTGCGGGAATTTATCTTTCAGTTTGTCCATAACTTCCGGGTTATTTACGCGGTAGTAATAGTCGGTGATGATGGTTTGCGCCTGCGGGCTGTAGAGCCAGTTCAGGTAAGCTTTGGCGGCTTTTTCCGTACCGTTGGCCTGCACGTTTTTATCCACCCACGCCACCGGGAACTCCGCCAGAATGTTGGTTTTTGGAATCACCACTTCGAAGCCCTGCGCTTCATACTGTTTACGGATGTTGTTCACTTCCGATTCGAAGCTGATCAGCACATCGCCCAAACCGCGCTCGGCAAAAGTGGTGGTTGCGCCACGACCGCCGGTATCGAACACTTCGACGTTTTTCAGGAACTGGGTCATAAACTGTTCGGTTTTGGCTTTATCGCCACCGTCGGCTTTATCCGCTGCGCCCCACGCGGCTAAATAGGTGTAGCGCGCGTTACCGGACGTTTTCGGGTTCGGGAAAATCAGCTTCACGTCGGAGCGAACCAAATCGTTCCAGTCGTGGATATTCTTCGGGTTGCCCTTACGCACCAGGAAGCCCATGGTGGAGTAGAACGGCGAGCTGTTGTTCGGCAGGCGCGACTGCCAGTCCGCCGGGATCAGCTTGCCTTTGTCGTGCAGGATTTGTACGTCGGTCACCTGGTTATAAGTAACAACGTCGGCTTTTAAGCCCTGCAAAATCGCCAGCGCCTGTTTTGATGACCCGGCATGGGATTGTTTTATCGTCAGTTTGTCGCCGCCGTTATCTTTTGCCCACTGCTGTTCAAACGGGGTATTCAGGGCGGCAAACAGCTCGCGGGAGACGTCATAAGAACTGTTAAGCAGTTCCGTTGCCTGCACGTGGCCAGCCAGCAGCAGCGAAGCGACCAGCGCGAGAGAGTTCTTTTTCAGTAAGTTAACGGCCATTGCGCACCCTTATATATTTAATGACTTTCTAATAGCCATCATATTTATAACGGGCATGAAAGGAGTAACGGTTTTATATACCGTTTGGTGATTTGGAAGTTGAAAAGGGAATAAGAACTTGGTTCAACAGGCGTAATTGTTGCAGTCAGTTTGAACACGGACAGCGCGGAGAAACCGGAGCGTACACATAGTACGTGAGTATTTCGAGCACTGCCCGGGGCAAAAATGACAAATAAAATAGCCTGGTGAACTTAGTTCAAGACAAAATCCTCCCCACTAATGCAGGGAGGAAACAGAGGTGAATCAGATGCCGACGCTAACCGTCTCCGGTAGTGTGCTACCGCCATCGATCACATTCTGTGTACCTGTTAAATAGCTGGATTCATCCGACGCGAGGAAGGCTGCCAGTTCGCCGACTTCCAGCGGATCGGCGAGGCGACGCAGCGGGATTGCTTTTGCCATTTCGGTGAGCACCGATTCCGGATCTTGCGGATTTGACTGACGGGCGATGCTTTCCGCCATTGGCGTGCGAACGTAACCAGGGCAGATTGCATTAACGCGAATCCCCGACTGTGCATACTCCACTGCCAGCGATTTGGTCAGCCCCACAATCGCCGCTTTCGTTAAGGCATACGCTGTTTCGCCCGGATCGGCCACCATATCGCCGGTGACCGAAGACATCATCACAATGCGACCATCTTTGCGGGCAATCATCTCCGGCAGCACCGCCTTCGTGACGTTCCAGACACCTTTGATATTGATATCAATATGGAAATCGCGATCGTCATCGCTCATTTCAAGAAAACTACCCAGACGGCAAACACCTGCGTTATTCACCAGAATATCAATGCGCCCTTCTTTTTCCTTCGCGCGCTTGATCGCTGCCGTAACTGACGCCGGGTCGCGTACATCGGCAATTACCGCCGTACAGCGATGACCACGACCACACAGCTCATCCGCCAGCTTTTCAATCTCAGGGGAGATATCCAGCAAGATTAGGTTTGCGCCATGACGCGCAAAGGTTCTGGCAATTCCTTCACCAATGCCTTGCGATGCGCCCGTAATCAGTGCTGTCTTGCCCGTGAGTTTACCCATTTCAAGTTTCTCCTTTTGAATACAGAGCATTACGCTCTATTGTCCCTACCATACCTGAATAACAGATCAATGCTGAGGAGTGGATCTAAATTCAGGAAAATCTTAAGTAAAATCTCCCTTAACCACAACTCTGTCATTGTATGCATTCCCTGCTGTACATAATCAGGCAGGGAGATATGATTCACTCCATATGAAATTATTCGAAGGCAAATATTTAAGGTGATTGTATATGCAACTTGAAAAAATGATTACTGAAGGTTCGAACAGCGCCTCGGCTGAAATCGACCGCGTATCGACGCTGGAAATGTGCCGAATTATCAATGATGAAGATAAAACCGTTCCATTGGCCGTTGAGCGAGTACTGCCGGATATCGCAGCGGCGATTGATGTCATCCACGCCCAGGTCAGCGGTAGTGGTCGTCTGATTTATCTCGGTGCCGGGACTTCCGGTCGGCTGGGGATTCTGGATGCCAGCGAGTGCCCCCCAACCTACGGCGTGAAACCTGGTCTGGTGGTTGGTTTGATTGCTGGCGGCGAATATGCCATTCAGCACGCGGTGGAAGGCGCGGAAGACAGCCGGGAAGGCGGCGTCAACGATCTGAAAAATATTGCGTTAACGGCGCAGGATGTGGTTGTCGGTATTGCTGCCAGTGGTCGCACGCCGTATGTGATTGCCGGGCTGGAATACGCTCGCCAGTTGGGCTGCCGCACGGTGGGCATTTCCTGTAATCCCGGTAGTGCTGTTTCAACAACCGCAGAGTTTGCTATTACGCCAGTCGTCGGGGCTGAAGTGGTTACCGGTTCTTCGCGGATGAAAGCAGGTACGGCGCAGAAACTGGTGCTCAACATGCTCTCCACCGGGCTGATGATTAAGTCAGGAAAAGTGTTCGGCAACCTGATGGTCGATGTGGTCGCCACCAATGAAAAACTACACGTGCGCCAGGTCAATATTGTCAAAAACGCGACCGGATGTAGCGCGGAACAGGCGGAAGCGGCGCTAATTGCCTGCGATCGCCACTGCAAAACAGCGATTGTAATGGTCTTGAAAAATCTCGATGCCGCAGAAGCGAAAAAACGCCTGGCGCAGCATGGCGGTTTTATTCGTAAGGCTCTGGAAAAGGAATAACCTATGGCTAAAGAGATCAGCAGTGAGCTTCTGAACACCATTCTTACCCGCGTCGGCGGCGCGGGAAATATCGCCAGTTGTGGTCACTGTATGACGCGTCTGCGTCTCGGTGTACATGACAGTTCACTGGTTGATCCTGATATCAAAACGCTGGAAGGGGTGAAGGGTGTCATTTTGACCAGCGATCAAGTACAGGTGGTATTTGGGTCGGGCAAAGCGCATCGTGCCGCAAAAGCGATGAGCGTGTTGTTGGGTGAAACACCAGTGCAGGATGCCGCAGAAATCGCCGCTCAGAACAAACGTCAGTTAAAAGCCAGACAAACCTCTGGCGTGCAGCAATTTCTCGCCAAATTCGCCACTATCTTTACGCCGCTAATCCCCGGATTTATTGCCGCCGGTCTGCTGCTGGGGATTGCGACGTTAATCGCCACGGTGATGCACGTTCCGGCAGATGCCCAGGGAACGCTGCCCGATGCGCTGAATTTTATGAAGGTATTCAGCAAAGGCTTATTCACCTTCCTGGTGATCCTGGTGGGATATAACGCCGCTCAGGCCTTCGGCGGCACAGGTGTAAATGGCGCGATTATCGCCGCACTGTTTTTGCTCGGTTATAACCCAGGCGCGACCACCGGTTACTACGCTGGTTTTCACGATTTCTTCGGCCTGCCTATCGATCCGCGCGGAAATATCATCGGCGTACTGATTGCCGCCT
This sequence comes from Escherichia sp. MR, assembly GCF_005280595.1. Lineage (NCBI taxonomy): Bacteria > Pseudomonadati > Pseudomonadota > Gammaproteobacteria > Enterobacterales > Enterobacteriaceae > Escherichia > Escherichia sp. MR. The sequence continues at coordinate 23,405 of NZ_SZVK01000004.1, forward strand.
GGGCCTGCGCCCGCATTGAAGGTATGGTGCGTCAATTTATGCCGGACGATCTCGACATGCTGCTGACCTCGTTAATCACTCTGCTGATCACCGCTACGCTGGCATATCTGGTGATTATGCCGCTGGGAGGCTGGTTATTCGAAGGCATGTCCTGGCTGTTTATGCATCTGAACAGTAATCCACTTGGCTGTGCAGTGCTTGCCGGACTGTTCCTGATTGCCGTGGTCTTCGGCGTGCATCAGGGCTTTATTCCCGTTTATCTTGCCTTGATGGACAGCCAGGGTTTCAACAGTCTATTCCCGATCCTTTCAATGGCAGGCGCAGGTCAGGTGGGCGCGGCGCTGGCGCTTTACTGGCGCGCGCAGCCGCACAGTGCCTTACGCAGCCAGGTGCGCGGGGCGATTATCCCTGGTCTGCTGGGCGTTGGTGAACCGTTGATTTACGGTGTCACCCTGCCGCGCATGAAACCGTTTGTTACCGCTTGTTTAGGCGGCGCAGCAGGTGGATTGTTTATTGGTCTTATCGCATGGTGGGGTCTGCCGATGGGGCTAAACAGTGCCTTTGGGCCGTCTGGCCTGGTGGCGTTGCCGCTGATGACTTCGGCACAAGGCATCCTTCCGGCAATGGCTGTGTATGCAGGTGGGATTCTGGTGGCATGGATTAGCGGGTTCATTTTCACCACGCTCTTTGGCTGCCGTGACGTCAATCTGGACTAAGCCGTAACTTAGAAACAAAACAGCCCGATACGCTACGCTTATCGGGCCTGCAGGTTAACTGCAATTTATTGAATTTTAACGATCATACAGGCCGGATAAAGCATTTACGCCGCTCCGGCAAGACGCTACAGGTGCGTGAGTAAAACTTACAGCGCCATCAGCTTGTCCAGCGACGGTGCGAAGTAATAGCCGCCAGTGACCGGTTTGGTGAAACGTAACATTGCGTCACGTTTGCCATCAGTATCGCCAAACATGCTCAGCAGCTGTTGCTCAATGTTGTGCAGACGTGCGCAGTAAGCGCAGAAGTACAGACCGTGCGTGCCGCTGGCTGTACCGTATGGCAAGCTCTGGCGAACAATCTTCAGCCCTTTGCCGTCTTCTTTCAGATCAACGCGGGTCAGGTGAGAGGTTTCCGGACGTTCGTCGCCGTCAATCTCTTCGTTGGCTTCTTTGGTGCGCCCGATCATCATCTCCTGATCGTGAACACTCATACGGTTAAGCTGCTTCAGGTTGTGCTCCCAACGCTGCACAAACACATAGCTGCCGCCCGCATCCACGCCGTCTTTGATAACCGCCACTTCGCGACGCGTCTCTTCACCCGCCGGGTTTTCTGTACCGTCAACAAAGCCGCTCAGGTCACGCTCTTCAACCCAACGGAAGCCGTGGATCTCTTCTTTCACCTCAATGCAGTCACCAAAGGCTTCCATCGCCGCCTGAGCGACAGAGAAGTTTACGTCGTGACGCAGAGAAAGAATGTGAATCAACACATCGAACTGGGTCGTCGGCGCAAGACCTTTACCGTAGCCCGGAAAATCTTTCAGCTCTTCGGCCCCAACGCCGCCACTCAGAGCACGCCAGGTGTTGTTACCAAAGGCAACCACAGCACCGAGATGCGCGTCCGGGAATTTTGCTTCAAAGGTTGCCAGTTTATCGGCAAAGGTTTTACTGGCCGCACGCAGGGCATCAACATCCCCTTTTACGTTGGCTTCAATCCAAATCGCTGCGCGGCAATGTTCTGGCAAAATGCCACTCTGAACCTGAGACATTGTTCCTCCTGAAAATAAGAATGCCACGCAATCCGTGGCATTGTTGGGCGCTATTTTACGTGTTTTTTCGCGGCGGCGGTTTGTTCAGACGCAAATTAACGCCGCCAGATAATTTTACTGACTTTCCAGTTTTTCAGGGTATCGTCTGAAGGCATTAACCCTTCAGGACCACTCCACTCACCGCTGAACTGGTAGCTAATATGTTGACTGCCTTCGGCTTTACATTCGACAGCACGATTATCATCACCATCAGCTTTTTGGCAATTGCCAAATGCTTTGCTGTAAAGGTCGCTAAACGGTGTTCCGATTTTAACACCCGTATCAGCAGGAATATCGCTATCCAGCACGTCAATACGGCTGATTGTGCCCTGATCGCCGTTAATCACCATCGCCACGTTGTCGCCTTTCATCACTTCGAAAAAGCGCACCACGTTGCCGTTCGCGGTTTTCATTCCGCTGCGCAGGTGATAATCGCCATCAAGCGCATCGGCAATGGCTTGTTCTTGCAGTGGTGTGGACGCCGTTAATTCACCCACGCCCTGCTCGCTCGCTTTGGTGGACGACCCAAACCAGTTCCATGGATTAGCGGCAGACCAGTTAACTGACGACATCGTGGAACAGCCGGTCAGCATCAACGGCATAGCGCATAACATTAAACGCAGCGATTTCATGTCACTTCCTTTGGTTATTCAATAACGTTGCTTGGAGTGCAAATTCACCAAAAAGTGCCGTTATTCTTTTTCTTCATTAAAACAAGCGCGTAAACGTCGATTGGTCAAAAGCCAGATTAACGCCACAATATCTGCCACTACCAGCGCCAGACCGATACCGCTAACCGATTCGCCGTTCAGCCACAGCCACGGTTGCCAGCAAAGCAAAACGAACTGCGCCAACAGCAACAGAAAATAGAGCACATGCCAGATACGGGAAAACGTAGCCCGCCGACCACTCAGCAAAAACGCCAGCACCGCCGGAATACCCGGGATCAACCCCAGCCAGAAATTATCGTGATCGGGATAAAACAGATTCAGCAGCGCACTACCCTGCTCGCGCGATGCACCGGCAATAACAAACAGTACCCAGGTTCGCGCCTGTAGCAAAAGCACAATCCAGAAGAGAAAAGGTAAACGCAGGCGTCCGTGCGCATCATAATGGACAGGATGAAACTCAGTACTCTTCATCTTCAATCAAACGCTTACCCAGACTCAGCACGTCGGCGTGTTCATATCCCAGGCGTTCATACATTCCGAGCACCATGTCGTTATCTTCCGGCACGTTGATCTGAATTTTCGGGCAGCCGCGAGCAATCAGCTTTTTCTCCAGCCGATTAAGCAGCGCATTAGCAATGCCACGCCCACGAAACTCAGGATGCACGCCAAGATAATAAGCAGATCCGCGATGCCCGTCATAACCGCCCATCACCGTTCCCACCACTTCACCGTTCACCTCAGCGACCAGAAACAAACTGACGTCATGGTTCATCTTGCGCTCGATGTCCATTTCCGGATCATTCCACGGACGCAGCAAGTCGCAACGCTCCCAAAGGGTGATGACCTCTTCGAAATCTTCCTGGCGAAATACGCGTATCTCCATGGTATTCGTTACCTTTTTGCGGGTTAAAAGGGTGATTATGGCGTGAACGGTTGAATTAGCCAATATCTGACGAAAATCGGTTGAAAAAGTGGCATAATGGGGAGTTGTCAACTATTGAAATGAAAAGTAAAACAATTCTCAACAGCAAACGGTCGTAACGGATTACGCGATACGATATAACATCTGGAACTTTATTATTACAACTCAGGCCGTATGAGCACTTTTAAACCACTAAAAACACTCACTTCGCGCCGCCAGGTGCTGAAAGCCGGATTGGCTGCCCTGACGTTGTCAGGCATGTCGCAAGCCATCGCCAAAGAAGAACCTTTAAAAACCAGTAACGGACACAGCAAGCCAAAAGCCAAAAAAGCTGGCGGCAAACGTGTCGTTGTTCTCGATCCAGGCCACGGCGGGATTGATACCGGGGCGATCGGTCGCAACGGTTCGAAAGAAAAACACGTGGTGCTGGCAATTGCCAAAAACGTCCGTTCCATTTTGCGCAATCATGGCATTGATGCGCGTTTAACGCGTTCTGGCGATACGTTTATCCCACTTTACGATCGCGTTGAAATCGCCCATAAACATGGCGCGGATCTGTTTATGTCAATTCACGCCGACGGCTTTACCAACCCAAAAGCCGCAGGTGCATCAGTCTTTGCCCTCTCTAACCGTGGCGCAAGTAGTGCGATGGCAAAATATTTGTCGGAACGCGAAAACCGTGCCGATGAAGTCGCCGGGAAAAAAGCGACTGACAGAGATCATCTATTGCAGCAAGTGCTGTTTGATCTGGTGCAAACAGATACCATTAAAAACAGCCTGACGCTTGGCTCGCATATTCTGAAAAAGATTAAGCCGGTGCATAAACTGCACAGCCGCAACACTGAGCAAGCCGCGTTTGTGGTGTTGAAATCGCCGTCGGTTCCTTCAGTGCTGGTGGAAACTTCGTTTATCACCAACCCGGAAGAAGAGCGACTGTTAGGCACGGCGGCGTTTCGTCAGAAAATCGCCACAGCGATTGCTGAAGGCGTGATCAGTTATTTCCACTGGTTTGACAACCAGAAAGCACACTCGAAAAAACGGTAAGTTATGAAGCCCGACGCACACCAGGTTAAACAGTTCCTGCTCAACCTTCAGGACACAATTTGCCAGCAGCTAAGCGCCGTAGATGGCACAGAGTTTGTCGAAGATAGCTGGCAGCGCGACGCTGGCGGCGGCGGACGTAGCCGGGTGTTGCGTAATGGTGGTGTTTTCGAACAGGCAGGCGTCAACTTTTCACACGTCCACGGCGATGCAATGCCGTCTTCCGCCACCGCTCATCGCCCGGAACTTGCCGGGCGCAGTTTCGAGGCGATGGGCGTTTCGCTGGTCGTGCATCCGCATAACCCGTATGTTCCCACCAGCCACGCGAATGTGCGTTTTTTTATTGCCGAAAAACCGGGTGCAGAGCCCGTCTGGTGGTTTGGCGGCGGCTTCGACTTAACCCCCTTCTATGGCTTTGAAGAAGACGCCATTCACTGGCACCGCACCGCCCGTGACCTGTGCCAGCCGTTTGGCGAAGACGTTTATCCACGTTATAAAAAGTGGTGCGACGAATACTTCTACCTCAAACATCGCAACGAACAGCGCGGTATTGGCGGGCTGTTCTTTGATGATCTGAACACGCCAGATTTCGACCACTGTTTTGCCTTTATGCAGGCGGTAGGCAAAGGCTACACCGACGCTTATTTACCAATTGTAGAACGACGTAAAGCGATGGAATATGGCGAGCGCGAGCGTAATTTCCAGCTCTACCGTCGCGGTCGTTATGTCGAATTCAACCTGGTCTGGGATCGCGGCACGCTGTTTGGTTTGCAAACCGGCGGGCGCACTGAATCAATCCTGATGTCAATGCCGCCACTGGTTCGCTGGGAGTATGATTATCAGCCAGAAGATGGCAGTCCGGAAGCGGCGTTGAGTGAGTTTATTCAGGTCAGGGATTGGGTGTAACTCCCTCACCCCAACTCCCGCATCCGCTGATGCAGCGTCAGTGACGGCTTCTCGGCAAACAGTTGCTGGTAATCCGTGGCGAATTGCCCCAGATGCCAGAATCCCCATTGCATGGCGGCGTCTTTTACCGTTGTGCTTTGCGACCACGGGCTTATCAGTTCGCGTCGCACGGCGTTCAGACGAATACGTTTCAACCACGCGTTCGGGCCAATGCCTAAAATAGCGTGAAACGCGTTTTGTAACATGCGGCGACTGACATGCAGTTGATTACACAAGTCCAGCACCGTCACCGGTTCGGACATGTTTTCCAGCACATATTCACGGGCGCGGGAAAGCAATCGACGGTAACTCTGATGACTGATGCTTTCCGCCGTCATCATCGGCTGCGCTTCTTCCAGCATCGCCCCCATCGCCATTAGCAAATTATCCCCCAGCACTTTACGCACCGCAGGCTGATGAAGATTTTCCGGGTTCTCGCAAAACGTCGCCAGCGCCTGTTGGACAAAGCCCCACAGAGCGGCTTTATGCTGCTCTTTCACTTCCAGCGCCGACTGGCTACGCAGCATATGTAATACCCGATCCGGATTATGCAAAAAGTTAGCCTGCCGGGTAATGACGTCTTCAGAAAGCACCACGCCAAGAATTGTGTAATCGTCCGGCGTACTTAATTCAAACTCGGTTCCACCAGGGCGCGTGGCAATTTCTGCGCTTCCCAGACATTGCGAACCGATAAATCCCTGTTCACCACGTGTCGCCGGAATGCCAAACCAGAACGAGTTCGACCAGACCAGGCACGACTGACGCAGCGCCAGACCGGTGTATTCACGGAAAACCTGAATATCATCGAGCAGGATTTCCGTAAATTCACCATGAAACTTGCCCGGATGGAGCTGATCGTAAATCTGCTGCCAGGCGGTAATCGTCAAGGCATGTTCATAGACATCCGTTGTCTGTCGTTGATGAACATTATCCACTTCGACCTTCGGCGTGAGCTTCAGGTTTTCGGGTAAGGGTTCATGATAAAGATGGTGCAAATTGGCTGTACGGGTCTTTTTCATGATGTTAATGCCGGGTGTTGTATGACACCCGGCACCTCCGACAGGTTAATGGGGCTTGAGACGATAACGACTACTGCGTTTACGTAACGTCCCGGCAGAAAAGAGCTGTTCGAGCGCATTTCTGGCTTTTTCCAGCGTCCAGCCAAAGTGGGCAGCCACTTCTCCTGCCGTCATTCCCTGACGTACTGATGTTAACAGCGCCAACAACTCGTCAGCAGATCCCTCGGCAATAGCGGACGCATCAGGTTGCTTCGGCTGGCGGTTAAAGCCTGCAACCAGCCACTGGGTGTCATCATCAGGCCGACCAATCTCCTTGCGGCTGATGACACGCCCGGTACGCATCGCGGCGGCACAACCTGCGTCCAGCGCCGCACGACACGCCGCCAGATCGCCTTCCACCACCAGCGTTAAGCGACCAGGGTCAAGCACTTCGTGACTGAGCAGACGCACGTTAGCCGCTTTCAGCATGGCATCTGCCGCATCTATCGCGGCGACCATGCCGTCCACTTCCAGCAATCCCAGTGCATTGATCATCGGCAACCTCCGTTACGCACGCTGGATTGGATTACGCGCGATTTCCAGCACTGCATCGGTAAAGGCGTTACAGGCCGCTTTACACGCGGCCTGACTACCGGTTAAAAATGCTGCCGAGTAGTTAGTTTCAGACGGTGGCGGGACATAGGTCACCAGTTGCACGTCAGCCGATTTCAACGCCGCATCAATGCCATAGGTCGCTTCCAGCGGCGGTGCCACCAGATACGCCAGCGGATCGCCAAGCGTGATCCCGGCGGTTGATGAGAGATAAGAACCGGTACGCGAAACTACATGCGCGAGGAATGCGGTGTCTTGCTTATCGTTCGCCCACTGGAACGCCGCACCATTTTCAATATGCGCAACCATCGCATCCAGGCCGGCACGCACTTCTGCCGGGTTTGGCCCACCGAGCATAACCAGCACCTCACCGGCAGTCGGTGACGGCCCGTGCGCCGCTCCGGCATACAGCGAGCGGCCATACACCACTTCGACCATCGCCTGCTTGGTCGCTTCGTCAGCCGCAATGTAGGTGACGTCATCGGAATCAGCAGAAATCAGCCCGAGACTACGAATATGCGGCGGTAATTTCAGTTCACGCGCAAAATCAGCGTTAACGGAGGCAATCACCCGCATGGCGGTGACCGACGGTCGAATCAAATCTAAAGCTGGCATGATGCCTCCTTATCGGGTCATGTTGATGCCGGATGCTTTCTGCTCCAGCATACGTTTCGCCAAATCCACAATGACGGCTGCGGCTTCAACCGGCGGTGTACCGCCCTGGTGAATGTTAGAGATGCAGGTGCGATCGGCCTCAACGGTGGTCGCCATACGCGGCGAGTAAACAGCGTAGCAGGAGAGACTTTCCGACTGCCCTAACCCCGGACGTTCACCCACCAGCAGGATCACCACTTTCGCGCCGAGAAGTTCGCCAATCTGGTCTTCAATTTTCACGCGACCATAACGCACAAAGAACGGCGTACCGACTTTCAGCCCCGCCTGTTGCAGACCTGCCATCAGCGGCGGCAGGATCTCTTCATAGTTGACGGTGATGGCATCAGTTGACAAACCATCGGAGACAACGACCTGTACGTCCGGATTGGCAACGCACTGTGCTTTCAAGGCTTCAACAGCTTCCGCACACAGGCGACGCCCCATGTCCGGGCGAGTCAGGTAGAGATTTTTGTCACTGATTTCAGAGCGTACTTCCAGCAAACCCTGCGCTTTCACCCACTCTTCCGGCACTTCTTTCAGTACGGTATCTTTCGAACGAGAGTGATCGGCCAGGAAACGCAGCAACGCCTGAGTACGCGGACGCGGGCCGGCACGACCGGTACAAACGCGAGCCACGGTGCTGCGACGCAGTTCTGTTAATACGTCTGCGCGATGCGGATTTTCCACGCCAATCCATGCCTTCGCTTCAGCGGAACCTAAATCCAGCGCGCAACTTTCAGAGGTCACCGGCGCAGCGCACGTTGTGGTGGCGCATTTGGTTTCCGCTGGCGCGGCATCCGCCTGCCCCATTGACGCCATCACGCTGCGTACAATTTCTTCAATCTGTTTTTGATCCATGATGTGTTATCTCCGCGTCATCAGAAGAACAGTGACGGATCGCCCGCCCGTTTGGTCAGGCGACCGTTTGCCATAATGCCCATGCTTTCCAGCCAGCGTTCAAACTCCGGTGACGGACGCAGGTTGAGTAACTGACGCACTGTGGCGGTGTCATGGAAGGCGGTGGTCTGATAGTTGAGCATGATGTCATCGCCCAGCGGCATCCCCATGATGTAGTTGCAGCCTGCGGTAGCGAGCAGGATCATCAGGTTTTCGTTGAGGTTCTGGTCAGCGTCAGCGTGGTTGGTGTAGCAGCAGTCACAGCCCATAGAGATGCCGCTCAGCTTGCCCATAAAGTGATCTTCTAAGCCCGCGCGGATAATCTGCCGGTCATTGTAGAGATACTCCGGCCCAATAAAACCGACCACGGTGTTGACGATAAACGGATCGTAATGACGCGCCAGCCCGTAGTTTCGCGCTTCCATCGTCACCTGGTCAGCGCCGAAATTAGCGCCAGCGGAGAGCGCAGAACCTTGCCCGGTTTCGAAGTAGAGGCAGTTTTCCCCGGCAATACGGTTGAACTCCGCGCCCACTGCGCGGGCTTCGTCAAGCATCGCCAGCTCCACGCCAAACTCTTTCAGCCCTTTTTCACTGCCGCAAATACTCTGGAAAATCAGGCCGCCCGGCGCGCCGCGACGGATCGCTTCGATCTGGGTGGTGACATGCGCCAGCACGCAGCCCTGAGTTGGAATGTTGAATTTGTCGATAACACCGTAAATGGTGTCCAGCACGCGGCTTAAGTTTTCCACGTCATCAGTCACCGGGTTAACGCCAATCACCGCATCGCCCACGCCGAAAGAAAGCCCTTCGTAGATTTGTGCGGCAATACTTTGCACGTCGTCACGGGTATCATTTGGCTGCAAACGGGCGCTGAAAGTGCCTGGGATACCGATGGTGGTATTGGCCTTTTTGATCACCGGCATTTTCTTCGCGCCGTAGATGAGATCCGCGTTGGAACAAATCTTCGCCACCGCCGCGACCACTTCCGAGGTCAGCCCTTTGCGGGTAAAGGCAATGTCATCCACGCTGGTTTCGTCGCTCAGCACATACTCGCGCAGTTCGCTGATGCTCCAGTTTTTAATCTGGTTGTAGGCCGTTTCGTTAACGTCGTCCTGAATCAGCCGCGTTACGCAGTCCTCTTCATAAGAAATCACCGGATTATTGCGGATATCCGCCACCGTCATTTCCGACAACACCTGCTTTGCCGCCACGCGCTCCTGCGAGCTTGCCGCTGCAACGCCCGCCAGCATATCCCCCGAACGCAGTTCGTTGGCTTTAGCCAGCACCTCTTTTACATCCTTAAACTGATATACATTGCCGAACAATGTGGTCTTTAGTTTCATAAGTCGTTCCCTCAGGAAGAAGTGATGAGTAACATTTCTTCCAGCATTCGAACAATTCTATTTCATCATTAGCCCTTGTCCTGTAAGGTAATTGCCTTAGTACGCCCGTTATTCATCCTGCCGAACGCAACCGAACGCGCCGGATACATGAGCGGGGTTATCGAGTCGTTAGATCGAGGTATCCGGTTTTGAGCAAGACACCACTGACAGCAAAGGCCATAGAGGCCGCACAACCGCAGGACAAGCCCTATAAACTCACCGATTCACAGACACCTGGCCTGTTTTTGCTGGTCCATCCCAACGGCAGCAAATACTGGCGATTCCGGTACTGGATAGACAAGAAAGAAAGGTTGCAGGCTATTGGGGTATATCCGCTGATTAGCCTCAAGGAAGCCCGCAAACGCGCCACAGAGAGCCGTTTACTGATAGCCCAGGGAATTGATCCAATGGAAGAAGCGCGCAAGGAGAAAGCCATTGATGCGCTCAACATGGCGGCAAGTTTTAAGACGGTAGCGGAAGACTGGTTTGCTACCAGAGTGAGCGGTTGGAGTGAGAGCTATACAAAGCAGGTCCGATCGGCACTGGAGAAAGATGTTTACCCCGTGCTGGGTAAGCGGTCGATAGTGGATATAACCGCCCGTGATGTTCTGGCATTGCTCCAGAAGAAAGAGCGCACCGCGCCGGAGGCTGCCCGCAAGTTACGCCAGCGCATCGGTGAGATCTTTAAATTTGCCGTCATCACCGAACTGGTTAGCCGTAATCCGGTAGCAGATCTGGACACGGCACTGAAAGCCCGCCGCCCAGGCCATAACGCATGGATACAAATTAACGAAATCCCGGCCTTCTACAAAGCCCTTGAGAGAGCCGGGAGCGTTCAGATTCAGACGGCAATACGTTTGCTTATATTAAGCGCCCTAAGGACGGCAGAGCTTCGTTTAATGCGCTGGGAATGGGTGGATCTGGAGTCGGCAACAATCACATTGCCCGCTGAAGTCATGAAGGCCCGCCGCCCGCATGTGGTCCCGCTATCCAGGCAGGCGGTCGAGCTATTACAGGACCAGTTTACAAGGAGCGGATACAGTGATTTCGTCTTTCCGGGGCGCTTCATGGATAAGCCCTTGTCAGCCAGTGCCATCCTTAAGGCCCTGGAGCGTATCGGGTACAAGTCGATCGCCACTGGTCATGGCTGGCGGACCACCTATTCAACCGCACTTAACGAAAGCGGCAGCTACAATCCCGACTGGATCGAAATCCAATTGGCTCACGTTCCGAAGGGAATCAGGGGAGTTTATAACCAGGCGGCCTACCTGAAACAACGACGGGCCATGATGCAGGACTACGCCGACGCCATTGATTCAATACTGGCTGGTGCTGGCAATCCGCTGGAGCCGGAATGAATAATTAAGCTGGTTTTTCGCAAAGCGCAATTTAGCTTAGTGTAAGTAGTTGTTTTGTGGAGTTTTACTCTAGCCTGAGAAAAACCTATATTCACTTTGCCGGATTCGTCCGGCTTTTCTTTCGCCTTACTGGTATAAAAGGTTAATAGGTTACACAACCTACCACCCTTTTATCCTGTTATCCTTTTATACAGCTATACCAATGAAATCAAAGATTTGCTCAAACTTGCAAATAACAGATCCGGGGATCGAAAATGTGATCAACATAATAAAAAAGCCCGGAAAGGCGGCAACCAGTTCCGGGCGACGTGGAAACAAGTTAAAAGGAGAAATTCCACATGAACATTTTACCAACAGCCTACGCCCCACGGCAAGGCGAATCACTCGGCGAATACGATATCAAGAAAATCGACGCCATCCCGGAAGAAGTACGGAACGCCATTAATGATGGCCTGAATGATATCCGCTTTAATGGTTATCGCTGGGAATGCAACGCCAAAACAGGCTGGGCGCGTGTATCACTGATTTCATCACCCGCCAACGCAGAACCGGAATCACCCGAACAAAGCCAGGCAGACGCCCGCGCTGACTTCCTGGCGTTACAAGGTGAGTATTTATCGGTCAAGCCAAAAGGCAAAAGCGAGAAGAAATCCGCCGTCGATATCGTGAACGACTTACGCAGTAAAGCAGCCGCTAAGCCTTCGCAGCCAGCACCGCAGCAGGAAGAACCGGAAGCGCACGAAGAAGAACAGGAACAGGAACAGGAAGAACGCGAGCAGGACAATAACAATCACAATACTTTTCATTGTGATGAGTGCGTCGTAGCGGTAAGCCGCTTTATCACCAAAAACGCATTACAGCGTGAGCTTTCCCCGGCGTGCATGACCTTGTTATGGTTTATGGCGACGAAAGCCAGCCGGAAGGATGGACAATGGATCCTCTGGTACTCAATCAACAGAATGGCGGAAATGAGCGGGCTTGGTCGTGCCACGGTTACAAGGGCGCTGATAAAACTCGAATCGATGAAGATCATCACAAGAACAAGAAAGGGAATAGCCAGGGTGAAAGGTGACACATACAGAATCAACGTCAATTAACCCCGCCAAATCCACCGCACAAAGGCTGTCAACTCGATGGCCTTTTTTATTTCCGCAATTCACGACAAAGCCAGCAACCACGCGGCATAGCGGGCAACTCGTTATCATTTTGAGCACACCTTTAAACAAACAACCTATACCAAAATGCAGCAAAGCCAGTAACGGCGCGGGCTGGCGGGCAACTCGTTATCATTTTGAGCACGAGTTAGCCGGAAAAAAGTAACTCGTTATCATTCTGAGCACTAACTCGTTATCATTTTGAGCACAACTCGTTATCATTCTGAGCACTAAACTAATATACATGAATTAATATACAAGGAATTAATATACAGGAAGCCATGCGGCTTCCAGGCGAAGGGGTCTTGATGGATTTAAAAGGCGAATTGCCATCATTGGTGGACCTTCGGAAGACATCGAGCAATCGCCAGCTTAAAAGACGGCTTAGCAGTGATGGCTATCGTCAACAGCATTGATCGCTACCGCACAGACACACAGCAGCAGTAAGCAAACCGAAGGAAGGCAAAGCGCAAAGGGATTGCTCACTGCAAAGACAATGGGCTTCATCAGCGTATACAGACCAGACAGGAAACAGCAGTACAGCCAGCGTATAGCCAGGCGCAAACAGTACAATCACCAACGCACGGAAGGCTTAAGTGACCACTCAGGCAGGTTTATCCCCGCCACCGACCACCGCAAACTATCCTGACCGTGCCAAATTCGAACGGAATGCTATCTGTAACGCAATGAAGACACCTGACCGCTACACTTGCTTGCCTTAAAACTTCACGTCGTCACAGAGCGATTCAGACGCCTTAAAATCGATGCGATTTCATTAAATTTTTAAGCCATCCAACAATCAGCACGATGGTGTGCCACTTTTCCCGCTGAACAGTCTCGCCTGAATAGTCTCACCAATCAGATTTCAGATCGTCCCGTTAGCCATGTCTCATTAAACGATGGAATGCCGCCTGCGTCGCCATCGCTGCCGATCTCGTTTGAGCAAGGTGCTGAGACTGAATGACGGACGCCCCACCCCTCAGAGCTGAGGAATCGCCACACAGAACGCTGAGATCTGATATTACCGCCGCACCATTACACGCTAGACGAATCAATCTAATCACACCTGAGCAAATGCATTGCCAAAAATTAAGGCCGTCAGAATGCGTTATATTGCGTTTAAACGGCATCGAATTTTAATTAGTTTTGATGTAGTGATTTCAGGCAAAAAAAATCCCGCCGGAGAGAGAGCGGGGAAGTGAAATCAATCGTTGTAGTTATAGATCACATTTTGAGTAAGGGTTACCAGCCCTTGAGTAATATTATCCCTGTATTACGTGAGATGCGCAATTATTTTTTGCTAATTAAAAGTTTTGTAAACATTACAGAATATCCCCTTTCCCTATATGGTAAAAGATGTGAAACAGGGACAGGAGGAATATAATATTAAGTATCAACAGTAATGTTGGCCTTTAATTTCACTCAGGGCGCGGTGAGGGTTTTCTCCATATTTTCCTCACCGCTACTTTTTGAGGTGAGAACATGAATGATAGCGAATTAATGACGGTTAACGAGGTAGCAGCTTTATTCGGCGTTACCCGTCGGACAATATTCCGGTGGATGAACAAGATTAAAGGCTGGCCCGTCCCGGTCAGTCCGATTGGCTCAAGAATTAAGTTTATCCGATCTGAGATTTTGGAATTCTATAAAAACAAAGGCGCTCGCCACCAATGAAAACAGCTACTGAGATTATCAAATAACCTATTGATTTAAAAAGCTAGCTACCGCAATTTCTGAAGGAATAGGCAGCATGAAAATCAAAGCAAACACAATTAAAGAAATAACATCAATCAAAGTAAAAGGAGCAGATGCCATGCATTCATTAGACAGTTATTTTCAGCGCACGACAGCCCCTAAATCAGCCGCCCAGGAACGCCGTGAGGAATTCCAGGAAAAAGTGATGCGTTCTGCTGATTATATTGCGGACAAGTTCGTGGAAACGGTTCGGCCACTTGTTGATGAAGTAGCTGATAAACTTCAGTCTGAAATGCCGGAAGACATGGAAGGCACTGCAAAGGCGCGACTCCTTTTTGAATTAAGTCGTCGTTTCGGCGTGTCAATAAGCACTTTTAAATAATCGGAGGAGGAAAGACAATGGACGCATTTGATGTACTGACAAACAAAGGCGATGAACTGGTAGCACAGCGCGATAAAACCGCCAACGAAGGGGAACGCGCACTGTTAAATAAGCAGATTAAAGCGATCCGTATGGCCCAGTTTAAATTAATCAGCAATGAAGTTATCGAAATAATTAAACCGCAGATCCCACAAATCGTTGCTGACGCTATTAAAGCCGCCGGACCGGAGAAACGCATTGCCGGGCTGAAAACGAACGCAGAGAAAATGGAGATGCACAAACAGAGCGGTGCTCCGACTCCGGATGAGTACTTCTCACCGGATGCTGAGTTTATGGCGCAGGTTGAGGAACGTCTGGGTAGCTGTCTCACCGAGGAACAGCGTCGCTATTTTGATGTAGTGGATAGTGCGGCAGGTATTGACCTGAACTCGTATTTCGGTCGTGAAATTGAGCATTTTGATGCCGCCCCGTCTATGCCGGAGCCAGAACCAGAAATGGCCGCCGATCCTGAAGCTGAGCAACGGAAACGCGTATTCAATGCGATAGGGATTCGGTACTGATCGGATAAAAGAAAGCCGGGAATTACCCCGGCTGACTTAACAATGTGACCAATGAACAAATCGGACAAGACAAACAGGATAAGCAGTCTCGAAACAATGTTCGGGAACTATATTAGCACAAGTCCGGAGAAAATCATCATGTTGGCACTACGCATCATGCAGGGCATCGCTAAGACCCTCGCAGAACATGTCTTAGACCTGAAACATTCGCCACTGAGCAAACAGGCCATGAAGCGCCAAACGCTTCGTCTGTGGGCTGAATATCGCTTGGAACTATCAATAAAATCATCGACATGAAATCGGGGCCGAGCAACCAGAGCGCGGAGGAAATGGAGTTCATCAGGCGTTTAATTCTCATTCGCAGAGACATTCATAGCCAGTTACACAGCGTGGGAATCGATATTAATGATGGGACGGGCGATTAATTTTCGGACAAGTACTATGCGCGCGCGAGGAGCTGAACATGAAGCAAGATATTGCAGACAGGCTGGAGATACTCGAAGGCCAGCGGGCAGAAGCGAAACAACTACGTAAACAGGCCAGAAGAGCGCACAGGAACTACGAAGCAGAATCACTGACCGCTTTTATCAACTTCACAAACCGTTGCATCCAGGAGTGTTACAGGGAGGATGCAGAAAACTGGCTGGATTCATTGCCAGAACAGACTCTGCATGAACTGAACGGCGACCAGTAAATAAATCCAGTACGTTTCCCGCAGTGCGCATAACGTACATTATGTGAAAAACGATATGGATGTATATCAGTATTGATTCCATTGGAAAAAGATGATTTTCAGTGGCCCGGACAAAGAAGCATAGCTGATGCAACTTTATAAGCCATTGATTCTATTAAGCGATGTTTTTTGTGATTGATTGAAGCAAACCGGAACACGAAGCCACTGAAGCGGCAATAAACTGTTTCATGGTGGAATTATTAGAGTAAAGAATAATTGGAGGTGTCCGCACAATGCGGATAAAGATATTATGAGTGGGAATCTTGGGACCATATACTATGAGGTCGACGCCCGTACAGGGAAGCTATTAACAGCAGGGAAACAAGCTGACGACGCATTCGATCGTATAGAGCGCGGGGCAATGAAAGCTGATAGCGGCGTCAAAAAGTTAAATACGCAGTTAACTAAAACGTCAGCAGCAGTAAAAACCAACCTTTCCCCGGCAATCCGTAACGCATCATACCAGATAGCAGACCTTGCTACACAACTTCAGATGGGCGGCAATGCACTCCAGGCGTTCGCCGTACAGGGCGCTCAGTTATTAGCTGGTTTCGGTACTATGGGCGCTGTAGCGGGCGCGGTGCTGGCTATCGCTGGCGCTATGGGTGGAAGCCTATCGCAAGGCGCTGATAGTGCAGCCGGATCAATTGAGTACCTGGATAAAGCGATAACCAAGCTAAACGACGTCATCGCTGTAAATGAGCAGGGCGTGACGGTGATGACTGATAGTTACGCCAATCTTTCTAAGGTTAACGCTGAAGTAGCGAAACAGATGCGGAACATGGCTGAGATCCAGGCTATTGCAGCACTGCGTGACCTGAAAGAGCAGGCAGGACAGGCGCAGGGGGAAATGTCATCATTCTGGCGCAGCTTGCAGGGTGGTAAAGCTGACGCACAAGCGGCAGCGCAGGCACTTGATGACCTGGGAATCACAACCAACGACTACAAAGAGGCGATAGCCATACTTAACGCCAACCAGCCCACCACACAGGCGCAGATGGCAACGCTGGCTAAATCCGTGATGTACATAGGCGAGGAATACAACCTGACAAACCAGCAAGCCTACGAGTTCATCCGAGCACTAAATAGGGCCGCGACAACGAGAACGCCGGAAGCCATGCAGGAACTATCGGGCTTCATGCAGGTATTGCTACAGGACACCGAAAACGGTAACGAGGCATTCAGGGAACTGGCTATCAAATTCGTTGATGCGCAAACTAAAGGCGCAATGCTGGAAGATCAACTAAACCGACTAAAAGGCGCTATTTCTGACGCTGCGGAAGAGGCACGAAACGCCAACTTTACCAGAATGCTGGACGGTGTAGCGGCGCGGTTGGCTACCATTGAGCAAGGCTGGGAAGCTGGTTTGAGGATGCAACTGAAAGCGCAAGGCTATACCGAGGAGCAGATCGACGAACTGGTGAACATGGAAACGGCGTACCGAGACGCCAAAGCCGCCCAGGACGAGAAGAACAGAGCTGACCGAGAAGCCGTGGCGCTCGCTAAACGCCAGACCGCAGAAGCTGCGCGTAAAGCAAAACAGGAAGAAGCTGAAGCACAACGCAAGGCTAAACAGTTAGCTGCGCAGAAGGAGCAGGCTGGACGCTTTACGCAACAGGTAATGACGGAATACCTCACAACCGTAGATCCGGCAACAGGCCAGGCGTTTAACCCTGCCGCGCAAGTAGAAATGCAGGAGCAGCAGAAAAAAGCGGCGCTGGATAAATACAGACAATTGGGTGTATTGGATGAGCAGCAGTACCAGAACACGTTAACCGCCATCCAGAAAACCGCGTCAATGCGCCGCCAGCAAATCATCAAAGACGAGGCTGACACGTTATTCAACAATCAGCAGCAGTTGATCGGCACATTTGGCGATTTCTTCGGTGAACTGTCTGGAGTCATAGCAGACGGCGCGGGTGAGCAAAATGCGGCATATCAAGCACTATTTGCTGTGCAGAAGGGGTTTGTATTGGCGTCGGCAGCTTTAAGCCTTCAGAAATCGCTTGCTGAGGCAAACGCCTTGCCTTTCCCGGCTAATCTTCCGGCCTATGCGCAAGCTATGTCAGCGGGTACGCAGATCATTTCAGCTATTCGTGGAATAGCTTTCGGTGGCGGACGCTACAACGGCGGCGCGGTTGGTGCTGGCAACCTGTACCGCGTGGGTGAACACGGTAAGCCTGAGATATTCAAGGCGAACAATGGCAGCCAGTACATGATCCCAGGTGATAACGGTCGCGTGATAAGTAATCGTGACATTGGCGGCGGTGGCGGCGTAACAATCAACAGCCCGATCACCATTAACACTACGAATGGCTTCAGTGATGAAGACTCAAGGCGTCTTGAGGAAGCGATGAAGCGCGTAGCTATGGGCGTTTGCAGGCAGGAGTCAACCAGACCGGGAGGAATGTTAGCCCCGCGCCGCCGTTAACCAACTCCCACGCCAGGGGAACAGACTGGCGGACCTTCAAAGACGGTCGCACACCGTGTTTAACATAATTTATTGTTTTTTGCTTGCTCTTATTATTGCAGCCGTTAGAGTTGGCGTGGCAGTTTTTCACCTGTTTCGCGTGTTGCTGTGTTTTTGGGGAAGAAAAACAAATGAGAAGGCTTATATACCTGGTATTTATGCTATTTGCTATCGGGCAAGCCATAATTTTTATCACAATGCTGATCTGTCTGATGCTCTTTAGTTAACTCCACCAGGATCCGCGCCGGGCTTTGCTATACAGACCAATCACTCTTAATATAAGCTATTGATTCTTCTTAATTATAACCGCGCGTTAGAATTAACCTTCCCGCCATAAACGCTCCTACGCAAAAATCCCTCACAACTACCCTGTCAATTTGCCAGATTTCACGTACACGCGCCCATATCCCCGCTACCGGATACACGCCCGCTTATACCGGACACCGGATAAACAAAGGCCCAGGTAGTTAGCAACCTACCCAGGCCCCGCGCATGGTTTTAATGCCATCATTATTAAACATGCTAATACTAATCAAATCATAATTATCACAACTTATAATCGAACAAAAAACACACAAACCAGATAATGATTTTTTCTGGTTATACTTATCTAAAAAAGTGGTATAGGATGTAACTTATTATTTTGTAAGGATAAATTTATTGCGTGGTAAGATGAACAGGCTTGCGCACCTCCCGAAAAACACGCGAAAATCAAAGCGTTCTTTCTTTTTTTGTTTTTATTTTTTCATTTTCTCTTTCTTCTCTTTTCCGGTTTCTCTTCTTTCTGGTTTTGGTTTTTTCCTTTTTATTTTTATTCTTTCTTCAGGGTTGTGGTGAAAACACCAAAACATTTTAGCCACAAAAGCATTAATTTCATCCTGCCAGACCAATCATTTTCACCGGATACACAGCCGGATATAATCCCACTAACACCCCACCACACCGCGCCACGCCTGATAACTACCGTATTCAGGAAGGAAATGCGAGTGATTTCACCGTCACCGGCACAACCGATCCGCCAAAAAGAGGCGTACCAATGTCGATATAGTCCCCCGCGCGAACAATCACTTCGTCAATGACTGCCAACGGGAGTTGTTGTAGCTGTGGGCGCAATAACATGCCCAGAGCTTTACCAAAGTCCTGCCCGGCTACCACCAGCAGGGGATGCGGATTCGGAAAACGTGCGACGAAATCGACCAGCGCGTTGATGACCGTCAGTACCGAGGCGTAACGCACCGGAAGCCCGGCGGGAAGCGCCAGCACGTACGCGTCAGTTTTGGGGCATAGATCAAGCTGAATCAGCGCCTGTTGCCAGCCATTCACCAGATCCGTTTCATCAATTGGGATCGCCACTGGCAAATTGCGCAGCGGCAGTTGTACGCCCTCCAGCCAGATAGTGCTGCCCGAGAGCGAAAGGGTATGCGCGCCCGCGCCAATCACCGTGGCGCGCACGGTTTGCGCCGGAAACTGCACGTTCATTTCACGCAGGCGCGGATGCTCATGCAGCGCCGTTGCCAGCAACGGGCCAATATCGGCAAAACAGAACGGGTCAGCGGGCTGGTGGCGATAACATTCGCCAACCCCGCCGGAGAGCGTAATGATTTCCGGCGTAGCGCCTGCGGGCAGCAAACCGGTTTGCATCAATGCCTGCGCGAGCGGCGAGAGCGTACCGTCAATCACTTCGACAATCAGCGCCGCCATCCGCCGGGTGACCTGCACCAGTTGCGCACCGGTCAGTGAACGGGCATCGGTGCCTGCGCCGAAGCACTCATCCACAACCATCTGCCCCGGTTTATGGGCGTAAACCACGCGCCCCTGGCTGTCGGTTTCCAGCAGGCGACCGCCGACGTTGAGGCAGGCAGTCCCGCTGATTTTTCCGGCATCGAACAGGGCGTAGTTCGCGGTGCCACCGCCGATGTCAATATTCAGTACCCGACATAACCGTTGTTCAGAAAGGGTTTGCGCCCCGGCGCCGTGGCCTGCAATCACGGATTCGAGATGCGGTCCGGCGCTGGCGACGACAAAATCGCCCAGCGACCGGGAGAGCGCCATCACCGCCGGACGGGCATTGCGGGTTTTCGCGCTTTCGCCGGTGATGATGATGGCGCCGGAATCAACGCTTTCCGGCGCGATGCCTGCGGCCTGATATTGCTCGAGGATTAAGGATTTCAGTTCCGCTTCTTTTAGCCCGCCCTGTTTATCGACAGGGGTAAAGAACACCGGGCTTTGCCAGCTAATTTCGCGTTTGATAAATTCGTAGCGCGGCACCTGCGACACCGCCGCACGGTTAACCAGTTCCAGATGGGAGAAGATCACCTGAGTGGTGGTGGTGCCGATATCTATACCGACGCTCAGTAGCTGGCGAGTGCTCACGATTGCGCCTCCGCTGCGTTTTTAGCCGTTGCCGCGTCTTCTTTTGGCACCAGCATCATCGCCACGCCAATCGCCGTGACGCCGCCGATCAGCTTGCCAACAATCATCGGGAAGATCATGGCGTTCATGTTGGCAGCCGCGAAGCCTAAATGGTCGCCCAGGGCGAAGGCTGCGGAAACGGCGAAGGCACAGTTGATGACTTTGCCGCGAGTATCCATCTGCTTCATCATGCCGAACATCGGGATATTGTTGGCAAGCGTCGCCACCATGCCTGCTGCCGCGATATTGTTCATATTCAGCACTTTACCGACGCTCATCAGCGGTTTTTCAAACCAGCGGGTCAGTAGCAGTACCATCGGATACGCGCCAAGCAGGACGCAGGAGATCGAACCGATAACCTCAATCGCGCGCATCACTTCACCAGGTTTGTCGCCAGGCGCCATGAAGATGGGATCAAGACCGGGGATCAGTTCCCAGCCAAGCAGGAATTTCACCACCGCAGCGGCAAGACCGAGGGTGATTAATGCAACGAGAAATTTGGCAAAGATCTGGAAGCCGTTGATCATTTTTTCCGGGATGAACTTCAGCCCCAGCGCCACCAGCACCGCAACGATAAGTACCGGGATCATGTTCATCAGAATCAGGGCGAAGGTGAACTCCACCGGCTGGCCGTTGATCTGTACGCCTGAGTACATTGCCACCAGGCCACCGGCGATACAACCTATCGGAATGGTCACAATGCCCGCCAGTACGCCGAGTGCCAGATAACGACGATCTGAGGGTTCGATAATGCCGAGCGCCACCGGAATGGAAAACACAATCGTTGGCCCCATCATCGATCCGAGAATTAACCCAGAGTATAGCCACGCTGCTACGTCACCGCCCGCCAGCTCTTTGGCGAGGAAGAAGCCGCCCATATCGCACGCCAGCAGTGTTCCGGCGAACATGGAAGGGTTTGCGCCGAGCATTTCATAAACGGGGATGATTACCGGCCCAAGTACATGCGCCAGTACCGGCGCCAGCGCGGTCATACCGACCATCGCCAGACCCAGTGCGCCCATCGCCATAAAGCCTTCTTCGAACTGCCCGCCCGATCCTTCAATACTTTTACCGAATTTACCGAGGAAACGTGCAGAACCGCCGAACTGCGACAAGATCCTGTCTACGGCCGCTATCAGCATAAAGAACATCATGATGTACATGATGATTTCGTTAATTCCCATCGCCTTTACTCCCTGTTAGTTGTTATTTATTGGCGGATGCGGCGTGAACGCCTTATCCGCCCTACATGTGCAATCCCGTAGGCCGGATAAGACGCGGCAAGCGTCGCATCCGGCATTTATTGTGCTGCTGCGTACAGGCCGACAATCTGTTCCAGGCTGGCGGTACGCGGATTACTGCGCAGACAAATATCTTCCAGCGCGGCCTGCGCCCATGCGCCGTAATGCGCAGATGTCGCACCAACATCGCCCAGTCGTTTACCAATCCCAACTTCCGCAATCAGCTCACTAACCGCGTTAATAGCATCACGCTCGTCGGATTTTTTAGTTCGCAGCGCCCTGCCTACCTGACTAAAACGTTCGCGGCATACCATCCGGTTAAACTCCATCACCGTTGGCAGCAGCATGGCATTCGCCAGACCGTGCGGAATATGCAGCACCGCGCCCGGCTGATGCGCCATCGCGTGGCATAACCCAAGCCCCGCACTGGAAAACGCCATTCCCGCCATGCATGATGCGAGCAACATACTTTCGCGCGCGGCAAGGTCGTGCCCGTAGCCCACCGTTTTCGGCAGCGATTTACCAATCATCGCAATGGCGCCAATCGCCAGACTGTCGGTAAACGGTGTGGCGTTCAGTGCGCTATACGCTTCAATGGCATGGGTTAACGCATCGATGCCGGTCATCGCCGTGACATGCGACGGCACGCCTTCGGTCAGCGCGGCATCGAGAATCGCCACATCCGGCATCAGCGAGGCATGTGCTAACACCTGCTTGCGCCCGCTCACAGCGTCGATAATCACCGTTACGTTAGTGGTTTCAGAGCCGGTTCCGGCGGTCGTTGGAATGGCAATCAACGGCAGGCGCGGTTGCAGAACGCGGGTTTCTGACATTTCTGCCAGCGTGCTATCGGGGTTCGTCACCAGCAACGCCACGGCTTTCGCCGCATCGAGCACCGATCCACCGCCAAACGCAATCACCCCATCGCAACCCGATTCACGCAGTTGCGCCACAGCCGCACACACGTCGGTAATACACGGTTCGCCCACCGGACATGGCCAGAGCGTCATGGCGATACCTTTTACCGCCAGGCTACGCATAAGCCCGGCGGTCATCCCCGCCTGATGCAAAAAGCTGTCTGCCATCACGAACAGATGTTTCAACCCGCGCATTTGCGCTTGCTGTCCGCAACTGCTCACCGCACCAGAGCCGCAAAGCGTCACCGGCGGGACGCTAAATGTTTTTACCCGTTGCAGATTCAGGGCATCGAATGCCTGAAAGAGCGCGGTCTGCAATTCATTTTGCATAGATCCCCTCCGCTTTCTCTCGCCCGCTACTGGCAATCGCCAGCGGGGTCATAAACAGACTGTGCTGCGGTAAATGCACCTGGAATGTCGGGAATTGTTTGCGAAATAGCTCCGCCACGCCCGGTTGCATACAGGAGCCGCCTGCCAGCCATAAATCAGTAATGCCCTGCCCTGCGATATGCCGCGCGACAATGTCCGCCATTTTTTCGTACACCGGTTTCACCACAGGCCAAATCTCTTCACCGTGACCGCGCTTGTACTGCTCCGCCTCTTCCAGCGGAATACGACGATTTCCGGCGAGCGTCAGAGAAATGTGATGTCCGCCGGTGGCTTCATCCGCCGAGTAAGTCACTTTGCCCTGTTTCACGATGGCAATACCGGTGGTGCCGCCGCCAATATCCACTACGCCGGCGTTATCCAGTTGCAGCAGATCCACCACCGCCGTTGGTTCATCCAGAACATGGCTGACTTCCAGTCCGGCAGATTCCAGTACGTTGATGGAAATACGCGCATCCGTACCTGGGGGAAATGACGTCGCCGCATGGCTAAAACGGCGACCGAATTGCTGCTCAAGGGTGTCGAGATGGCGACGAACAATGGTGACTGCGCCGAAGAAATCCCAGACGATGCCGTCGCGGACCACATCGGCCCAGTCGAGGCATACCGCCACCGGCTGACCTTCGCGGTCGACAACCATCGACACCACATCGCAGGTGCCCAGATCCACCCCCAGCCACAGCGGAGACTCCGTCGCGCCAGGCGTCTGGTTACACAGCGTTGCCGCCGTTTGCAGACGCGGGGTGAGCCATTGTTCGTCGTGCGCCATCGGTTACTCCTTAAACAATGCGAAACGCATCGACTAATACACAGCGACGCAGACGGACAAACGTCCGTGCGCTGGTTACCCCTTCACCGGTTGGCGTGGTGATGGTCATGGTGGTCCAGCCTTCCCCGCCCAGACCCAGCCCGGCAATGCACGGTCCGTTCTTAACGAAAATGCTGGTATCAATGGCGTTCGCCATCTGGTTCATGTTTTCGATATTGCGCGAGTGCATTGCCGCCGTATGGTGGCAACCGCCTTCCAGTTTCACCGCCAGCGCAATGGCATCCGCCACATTGGCGACGCGCACCACCGGCAGTACCGGCATCATCAGTTCGGTCACGGCAAAAGGATGTTCTGCGGTGGTTTCCACAAACAGCAAGCGTGTTTCTTGCGGCACGTTCAGGCCGATTGCCGCCGCGATTTTCGCCGCATCGCGACCTACCCAGTCGCGGCTGACTGTGCCCTTTCCGCGTTCGTCGATATTTTTCAGCAACACCGGTTGCAACTGCTGCGCCTGCTCTGCGGTCAGTTTCACCGCGTTCTGGCCTTGCATCAGACGCATCAGTTCATCGGCTACGCTATCGACGACAATCAGTACCTTTTCATCGGCACAAATAATGTTGTTATCGAAAGAAGCTCCTTTGACAATGGACTGAGCGGCACGGGCAAGGTCGGCGGTTTCATCCACCACTACCGGCGGGTTGCCTGCACCTGCGGCTATCAGACGTTTATTGGTGTGTTTGCGCGCCGCTTCCACCACTGCTTCGCCGCCGGTCACCACCAAAAGGCCGATGCCCGGAAACTTGAACAAGTGTTGCGCGGTTTCGATATCCGGATTTGCCACAGTCACCAGTAAGTTTTCCGGCCCGCCTGCGGCAACAATCGCCTGGTTGAGCAGCGTAATCGCCCGCTGGGAGACTTTTTTCGCCGCCGGATGCGGGGCAAAAATGACGCTGTTGCCCGCCGCAATCAGGCTGATGGCGTTATTAATAACGGTCGCCGCCGGGTTAGTGGACGGCGTTACCGAAGCCACCACGCCCCAGGGCGCGTTTTCAATTAGGGTCAGGCCGTTGTCGCCGGTCAGCACCTGCGCAGAGAGACACTCAACGCCCGGCGTACCGCGCGCCTGAGCGACGTTTTTGGCAAATTTATCTTCCACGCGCCCCATGCCGGTTTCACTGACGGCAAGTTCCGCTAAATCTCTGGCGTGTTTTTCGCCTGCTTCACGAATGGCAGCAATAGCTAACTGGCGCATTGCCACGCTTTTTAACCCCTGCTGAGCAATTTTGGCTGCCGCAACGGCGTCATCCAGGGAAGCGAAAACGCCCATCTCATGAACGACGGCGGGCGGCATGTCGCTGCTTTGCATTTTCAGCAGTACCGCTTTCACCACCTGTTCAATATCCTGTTGATTCATGATGTTCTGCCTTATTTGTGGAAAATTACCTGACCGCCAGAGACCACCTCATCGACGATGCCAATCACGCACAGATCGACCGGTGACGTTTCGCTTTTATGCGCCTGGCGGGCGGAACTGCCACTCACCAGCAACACCCACTCCCCGGCTCCTGCGCCAATGTTGTCGATGGCAACGGCACACTGCCCGTCAGGGTTTCCCTGTGAATCAATCATTTCCACCATCAGCAATTTGTCATGCGCCAGTCCGTGATGGCGTACGGTACAAACAATTTGTCCAGTGACGACTGCCAGTTTCATACCCGCCTCCGTGGCGTATTTCAGGTAAAAGCTCCCCCTACCCTCCGCAGAAGGTAAATAGAAAAAGGAGAGAGCGTGACGCCCGAATCGACGTCACACAGGGTGATTACAGGTTACTGCTGTCGCCTTTCAGGCCGATCGGGAACACTTCTTCCAGGTCGCCGTGCGGACGCGGGATAACATGTACAGATACCAGCTCGCCGATACGCTGTGCCGCTGCGGCACCGGCATCGGTCGCCGCTTTACAGGCTGCAACATCACCACGAACCATAGCAGTACACAGGCCGCCGCCAATTTGCTTAACACCAACCAGCTTGACGCGCGCAGCTTTAACCATCGCGTCAGAAGCCTCAATCAGTGCAACCAGGCCCCGGGTTTCGATCATTCCTAATGCTTCCATTGTGCTTTCCTCTTTATCAGGGTCCAGAACGGGACCGTTCATTCAACCAGTGTTTGTAAACTGCTTTCGCGGTTCACTTCTGTCTGACGCGGTACGGCTGCCACCAGCGCCAGTTCGATAATTTCCTGTACGCTACAGCCACGAGAGAGATCGTGCATCGGCGCGGCAAGCCCTTGTATCAACGGTCCGACGGCACGATATCCGCCAAGTCGTTGTGCGATTTTGTAGCCAATATTTCCTGCCTCCAGCGACGGAAAAACCATTACATTCGCTTTGCCCTGTAGCGGGCTGGCAGGCGCTTTTTGCGCCGCGACATCCGGCACGAAGGCGGCGTCAAACTGTAATTCTCCATCCACCACAAGCTGTGGCGCGCGTTCACGGACGATTTCGGTCGCCTGCTGAACGTTAGCAACGCAGGGGTGACGGGCGCTGCCGTTGCTGGAAAACGACAGCATCGCCACGCGCGGTTCTTCTCCGGTGATAGCGCGCCAGGTGTCGGCGCTGGCAAGCGCGATATCCGCCAGTTGCGCCGCCGTCGGCTGTGGCACCACGCTGCAATCGGCAAAACCCAACGCGGAGCCGCTGTACTGCGGCAGCATCAGGAAAATGGAGGAGAGCGTTTTACAGCCCGGCTGCAAACCAATAATGCGTAATCCGGCGCGTAACACATTCGCCGTGGAAGAGAGGTTGCCCGCAATGCAAACATTCGCTTTACCGGCGCTGACCATTGCGGCGGCAAACATCAGCGGATCGGTTAGTTTATCCAGCACGTCCGGCGGCGTTTTATCGCCTGCGCGAGCAAGCCAGCGGTGGGCAAATTCTTCCCGCATCGCAAGATTGCTGTGTGGATCTATCACCTGTAGCCCGTCCATCGCCACACCATGACTGAGCGCAAACTGGCGAAGTTCAAACGGATTGGCGACCAGAATGGGCGTTGCCAGAGCTTGTTGATGTAAATATTGCGCGGCTTTCAGCACACGTTGATCTAACGCATCCGGAAAAATCACTCTGGCGGGCGCTCGCAACGCCAGTTCACGACAACGTTCAATTATCATGGCGTCTCTCCCAGTCGTTGTTGGATCTGCTTCACCGTTAGCGGCTGCTTCGTCACGCTCAGGATCATCATCACGTAAACTGTGCTGGAAAGGCGGTTCAGCGCCTGCAAGATGTCCGGACGTACTACGTCAAAGCTGCGGGTGATAAACACCTGCGCCGCTACGGTTTCGGTTTCACGCACTTTGGTGCGTAGCAGATTGAGCAACGCGGCATCGCGCCCGTGGCTGGCTTCCGGCACCAGATGATCGTGATCGAGATAACGCAGAGGCTGATGGGAAAGCCGATGCAGATCTTCGTCAGAAAGCCCGACAATCGCTTGATTGCCCAACGGTTCCCCCAGCGCATCGGCGCGCATAATGTTGCCAAGACGCGAACGGATGTCCGCCAGCCACGGCTGCCACGGTTCCGCCAGTTCAATTTGCAGCCACACTGTCAGCGCAATGGTGCTGTCGAGAACAGCGCGAAAACCCAGGCGCGGATCGCTTTTAGCGACCATTTTTTCCGCCGACAGATGAGTCAGCGTGTCTGGCTTTTTCGCCACCGGCTGGTGGCAGAGTTCGCAGCACGCCTGCGGATATTCATCGCTACTGGTCAGCCCGTGAACGCGCTGCGGCTGCTGCTGTTCATCGTCAACAAACAGGCTGCCCTGCTCGTCAATAAACTTGATGCGCAGATGGCGGCTTTCCAGTAACTCCCGGGCAGAGGGCGTCAGGCGACTGTGCGCAGGGAGATGGATCTCTGCGCCTTCGCTAAGCGTATGGTTCGCTCTTAGCCATGCTTCGGTGATGAAATCTTTCATAGGGATTGCCAGTTAGCCGGCCAGGCGACATACAGGAATTTCTCGCTGGATGTCGTACCAAATTCGATGCTGGAACCCTTCGGGATAAACATCACGTCGCCCGCTTTGGCGATCATGGTTTCGCCTTCATGGCGAACGTGCAGTTCACTTTCCAGTACCATGTCGATTTCGTCGTAGTTCAGCTTCCACGGGAAGAAGGCGTTATCCCACTGCATAAAACCCGCAGCCATGCTGCTGCCGTCATCTCCGGTAACCAGGTCGGTCAACCCGACGCATTGAGGCTCCGCGCCGTCGAAACGACCAAACTTCACGCTGCCGCCATCGATAACTTTGATGCCGCCTTTGCCGGTCACCGATTTAAAACTCGACTGCATTGCGCCCTGCTCCAGCGACTGCTTTTCCTTCATCACTTTTTCCATCAGTTGCGCGACCAGGCTTTCGGTAAACTGGCCTTCCGGCAGTTGGGCGATGATGGTTTCGCGAATGCGCTGACTTTCGGTTTTATCGGCAGGCGCGCTGGCAGGAACGGACGCCGTTACCGGTGTCGATTCATCGCATTCGGTGATGGTAAACCCCAGCAGATCCGCCACTTCTCGCGCTTCCGGGGTGATAATGCTGGCGCGCAGAACCACGGACATTGCCTGTTCGCCGCGCGCATAGGCTTCACGAATATCATTCGCTGTGATGAGTTTTTTCACCTGCTTCCTCCTGTTCGGTGAGAGATGCCAGATAATCCACCAGTTGCTGCACGCTTTGCGGGTCGTGGCTGTTTAGCTCGAAAATCGGCTCTTCAAAGCCAGTCTCGCGCAATAACTGTCGCGTTGCGGCGACGTCAGCATCCGGCATGTCCGTTTTACTGATGACGGCGATTTGCCGTTTCGTGACGCCAATATCCAGCAACCCGGCAGGTAATCGGCTTTCCGGGTCATTCGCGCCGTGGACATATATCAGCATGTCCACATCCTGTAGCGTGGTAATTAAGGCGTGATACCAGCGGGGATGGCTAAAATATTCACCTGGCGTATCAATATCACCCTTATTATTAAATTCCACAGCCTGCGTTTTTCGCGCGAGGGTATAATCCCCTTGCAACGCATTAAATAACGTTGTCTTTCCTGCTCCGACAGCACCCACAAACGCAATTCGTTTCATGAATGCCTCGCATTAACTTTTGGTCATTTCACAAAGCGTATAATTTAATAAGCGCCCTAAACCGCTGACGGTTTGTGATAACGCTTCTTCTACCGCGCCCACCGAGCCATAAATCACCAGCGCGCCGCTAAAACGGTCAAGAAAACCGATATGCACATCGGCGGCTTTCAGTGCTAAATCGCCGGCGATCATCGCTGTTTCACCGGGAGTTAGCGTCATAATGCCGATTGCGCCAGCATCGGGAACGCCGATTTTCTTCGCCAGTTCCTCACCGGGATGCGCAATTAAATGCGCCAGCGTGACCTGTTTACCGGGCACAAATTCCTGAATGATGCGTTCTTTATCCATGAGTCGCCGCCTGTGAAAAATCTGGCGCTATCGTGACAATTTTTCGTCAGAGTAAATAACAAAATTCGGCAAGGGAGTTTAAAAGGTGAGGTAGATCACTAAGAATGGAGAGATATTTTATCTAATGCATAAATTTTCATGTACAGCACATGAATATAATTAAATTGATATTGATTTATTTTTATATGGCGCGCTTTATTATTCGAAAAACAAGTAATAATCCCTTCTGATATATTGCGATAAACCGCTTACCCTGAATATTCAGGGTAAGCGTAAGAGTTAAGAAAGAATTACAGCGGCTGGGTTTGCGCTTCAACCACGGCCAGCGCCACCATGTTGACGATACGACGTACCGACGCGATTGGCGTTAATACGTGAACCGGTTTCGCCACGCCCATCAGCACCGGACCAACCGTTACACCTTCCGAGCTGGAAACGCGTAGTAAGTTGTAACTAATGCGGGCGGCTTCCATATTCGGCATCACCAGAATATTAGCGGAACCTTTCAGAGAGCTGTCCGGCATACGATCGTTGCGAATCGCTTCCACCAGCGCCGCATCACCGTGCATTTCGCCATCAATCATCAGTTCTGGCGCACGTTCCCTGACCAGTTCCAGGGCTTTACGCATTTTGCTGGACGACGGGCAATTTGAAGAACCAAAGTTGGAGTGCGAGAGTAAGGCAACACGCGGCTCAATACCGAAACGACGGACAGTTTCTGCCGCCATCAGCGTGATCTCCGCCAGCCCTTCTGCGTCTGGATCATCGTTGACGTAGGTGTCAGCAATGAAGGTGTTACCACTCGGCAGCAGCAGCGCGTTCATTGCGCCTGCGGTGTGAACGCCATCGCGATAACCAAACACATTTTTCACCACACTAAAGTGTTCGTGATAATCCCCCACCGTACCGCAGATCATTGCATCGGCTTCGCCACGCTGAACCATAATCGCGCCGATCACTGTCGGATTGCCGATCAATGCACGCTGTGCCTGTTCCTGGGTGACCCCGCAACGTTTCATGATCTGGAAGTATTCGCTCCAGTACTCTTTAAAGCGCGGATCGGATTCGTTATTGACGATCTCAAAATCAACGCCCGCTTTGATCTGCAAGCCCAGTTTCTGAATACGCATTTCGATCACGTTCGGACGACCAATAAGAATCGGTTTCGCCAGTCCCAGCGTTACCAGTTCCTGAGTCGCGTGCAACACGCGCGCCTCTTCCCCTTCCGGCAGCACCACGCGCTTCGGCGCTTTGCGAGCCTGAGAGAAGATCGGCTTCATAAACAGGTTGGTTTTGTAAACGAACTCGGTCAGTTTGTCGATGTAGACGTCGAAATCAGCAATCGGACGCGTCGCCACACCGGACTCCATTGCCGCTTTTGCCACCGCTGGCGCGATCTTGACGATCAGACGCGGATCGAACGGTTTAGGAATGATGTATTCCGGGCCAAAGCTCAGATCCTGATCGCCATAGGCAGAAGCAACCACGTCACTCTGTTCCGCATGAGCCAGTTCAGCAATCGCACGTACCGCCGCCAGTTTCATCTCTTCATTAATAGCGGTTGCACCAACGTCCAGCGCGCCACGGAAAATGAACGGGAAGCAAAGCACGTTGTTGACCTGGTTTGGATAGTCAGAACGACCAGTACAGATGATGGCATCCGGACGCACTTCTTTCGCCAGCGGCGGCAGAATTTCCGGTTCCGGATTCGCCAGCGCCAGGATCATCGGCGCGCGAGCCATTTTCTTCACCATTTCCTGGGTGAGCACTTTCGGGCCGGAGCAGCCAAGGAAAATATCCGCGCCTTCAATTACATCGTCGAGGGTACGTTTACCGTCATCCACCACCGCATAAGCGGCTTTGGTTTCCGCCATGTTCGGCTCTCGACCCTGATAGATAACGCCTTTCGAGTCACAAACCACGATGTTATGTTTTTGCAGCCCCAGTGCCACCAGCAGGTTCATACAGGCGATGGCGGCTGCCCCCGCGCCGGAAACTACCATCCGCACGTCGGAGATGTTTTTCTCTACCACGCGCAAGCCGTTAAGGATAGCGGCGGTGCTGATGATTGCCGTTCCGTGCTGGTCGTCGTGGAATACCGGAATGTTCATCCGCTGGCGCAGTTTCTGCTCAATATAGAAGCATTCTGGCGCTTTAATGTCTTCGAGGTTGATGCCGCCAAAGGTCGGTTCCAGCGCAGCGACCACTTCGATAAATTTGTCCGGATCGAGTTCATCAACTTCAATGTCAAACACATCAATCCCGGCGAATTTCTTAAACAGAACGCCCTTGCCTTCCATCACTGGTTTGCCTGCCAGCGCGCCAATGTTGCCTAACCCCAGTACCGCCGTACCGTTGGAGATCACCGCCACCAGGTTACCGCGCGCAGTATATTTGTAGGCTTTTAACGGATCTTTCTCGATTTCAAGACAAGGCGCGGCGACGCCAGGTGAGTAGGCCAGCGCCAGATCGCGCTGCGTGGCCAGAGGTTTAGTGGGAGAAACCTGGATTTTCCCTGGAACTGGAAATTCATGGAAATCAAGTGCACTTTGTTTTAACTGGTCATCCATTTGGTTGTTCCTTTCACGTAACGTTCACAAAAATGCGTGGGCAACTGCCTCAGCCCACAACATGGCGCACATTATTACCTTGCCGGAGCTTTCAGACTTTGAGCAAGTCCAAACTCTCCTCATAAAAATAATATTTTGGCAATAATCCTATAACACTGATGTTACCTGCTTAATCCGGCAATACCATGCCTGTCTGCTATGCTTTTTTGATGCGATTAGCAAAATTTCTCAGAAGTGTGAATTAACGCACTCACCTAACACTTTACTTTTCAAGGAGTATTTCCTATGAACGAGTTAGACGGCATTAAACAATTCACCACTGTCGTGGCAGACAGCGGCGATATTGAGTCCATTCGCCATTATCATCCTCAGGATGCCACCACCAATCCTTCGCTATTACTCAAGGCTGCCGGATTATCACAATATGAGCATTTAATAGACGATGCTATCGCCTGGGGTAAAAAAAATGGTCAAACGCAGGAACAACAAGTGGTAGCTGCCTGCGATAAGCTGGCGGTCAATTTCGGTACAGAAATTCTCAAAATCGTACCCGGTCGTGTATCGACAGAAGTTGACGCACGCCTCTCTTTTGATAAAGAAAAGAGTATTGAGAAAGCGCGTCATCTGGTGGATTTGTACCAGCAGCAGGGCGTTGAGAAATCACGCATTCTGATCAAGCTAGCTTCAACCTGGGAAGGGATCCGCGCGGCAGAAGAGCTGGAAAAAGAAGGCATTAATTGCAATCTGACGCTGCTGTTTTCCTTTGCTCAGGCACGCGCCTGTGCAGAAGCGGGCGTTTTTCTGATTTCGCCATTTGTCGGGCGTATTTATGACTGGTATCAGGCGCGCAAGCCGCTGGATCCGTATGTGGTGGAAGAAGATCCGGGCGTTAAGTCGGTGCGTAATATCTACGACTATTTCAAGCAGCACCGCTATGAAACCATTGTGATGGGCGCAAGTTTCCGCCGTACCGAGCAAATCCTCGCTTTAACCGGTTGCGATCGTCTGACTATCGCGCCGAACTTGCTGAAAGAGTTGCAGGAAAAAGTCTCGCCAGTCGTCCGCAAATTGATCCCGCCTTCTCAGACGTTCCCACGCCCTGCCCCCATGAGCGAATCGGAGTTCCGTTGGGAGCACAATCAGGATGCGATGGCGGTAGAAAAACTGTCTGAAGGTATCCGCCTGTTCGCCGTCGATCAACGCAAACTGGAAGATCTTCTTGCCGCCAAACTATAAACCAGCCACGGAGTGTTATATGTCCCGAAAAGACCTTGCCAATGCTATTCGCGCGCTCAGTATGGATGCGGTGCAAAAAGCCAATTCTGGTCATCCCGGCGCGCCGATGGGCATGGCCGATATTGCCGAAGTGCTGTGGAACGATTTTCTTAAACATAACCCCACCGATCCAACCTGGTATGATCGCGACCGCTTTATTCTCTCCAACGGTCATGCCTCGATGCTGCTCTACAGTTTGCTGCATCTGACCGGTTACGACCTGCCGCTGGAAGAGCTGAAGAACTTCCGTCAGTTGCATTCAAAAACCCCAGGACACCCTGAGCTTGGCTATACGCCAGGCGTTGAAACCACCACAGGGCCGCTGGGGCAAGGGCTGGCGAACGCGGTTGGACTGGCGATAGCAGAACGTACGCTGGCGGCGCAGTTTAACCAGCCGGATCATGAAATTGTCGATCACTTCACTTATGTGTTTATGGGCGACGGCTGCCTGATGGAAGGTATTTCTCACGAAGTCTGTTCGCTGGCGGGCACGCTGGGGCTAGGCAAGCTGATTGGTTTTTACGATCACAACGGTATTTCCATCGACGGTGAAACCGAAGGCTGGTTTACCGACGATACGGCAAAACGTTTTGAGGCCTATCACTGGCATGTTGTCCATGAAATCGACGGTCACGATCCGCAGGCGGTGAAAGAAGCGATTCTCGAAGCGCAAAGCGTGAAAGATAAGCCGTCGTTGATTATCTGCCGCACGGTGATTGGCTTCGGTTCGCCTAATAAAGCGGGTAAGGAAGAGGCG
Source organism: Escherichia sp. MR (assembly GCF_005280595.1). Taxonomy (NCBI): domain Bacteria; kingdom Pseudomonadati; phylum Pseudomonadota; class Gammaproteobacteria; order Enterobacterales; family Enterobacteriaceae; genus Escherichia; species Escherichia sp. MR. The sequence goes on from NZ_SZVK01000004.1 coordinate 57,476, forward strand.
CACGGCGCACCACTGGGGGAAGAAGAAGTGGCGCTGGCACGGCAAAAACTGGGCTGGCACCATCCGCCATTTGAGATCCCTAAAGAGATTTATCACGCCTGGGATGCCCGCGAAAAAGGCGAAAAAGCGCAGCAGAGCTGGAATGAAAAGTTTGCAGCTTATAAAAAAGCCCATCCGCAACTGGCAGAGGAGTTTACCCGCCGGATGAGCGGAGGTTTGCCGAAGGACTGGGAGAAAACGACGCAGAAATATATCAATGAGTTGCAGGCGAATCCGGCGAAAATCGCTACCCGTAAGGCGTCGCAAAATACGCTTAACGCTTACGGCCCCATGCTGCCGGAACTGCTCGGCGGTTCGGCGGATCTGGCTCCCAGTAACTTAACCATCTGGAAAGGTTCGGTGTCGCTGAAAGAAGATCTGGCAGGGAATTATATTCACTACGGAGTGCGTGAATTTGGTATGACCGCCATCGCCAACGGCATCGCGCACCACGGTGGATTTGTACCGTATACCGCGACGTTCCTGATGTTTGTTGAATACGCCCGCAACGCCGCACGTATGGCGGCGCTGATGAAAGCGCGGCAGATTATGGTTTATACCCATGACTCGATTGGTCTGGGGGAAGATGGTCCGACGCACCAGGCGGTTGAGCAACTGGCCAGTTTGCGCTTAACCCCGAATTTCAGTACCTGGCGACCGTGCGATCAGGTGGAAGCAGCGGTGGGCTGGAAGCTGGCGGTTGAGCGCCACAACGGGCCGACGGCGCTGATCCTCTCAAGGCAGAATCTGGCGCAGGTGGAACGTACGCCGGATCAGGTAAAAGAGATTGCTCGTGGTGGTTATGTGCTGAAAGACAGCGGCGGCAAGCCGGATATTATTTTGATTGCTACCGGTTCAGAGATGGAAATCACCCTACAAGCGGCGGAGAAATTAGCGGGAGAAGGTCGCAATGTTCGCGTGGTTTCCCTGCCCTCGACCGATATTTTCGACGCCCAGGATGAGGAATATCGGGAGTCGGTGTTGCCTTCTAACGTTACGGCTCGCGTAGCGGTGGAAGCAGGCATCGCCGATTACTGGTACAAATACGTTGGCCTCAAAGGTGCGATTGTCGGGATGACGGGTTATGGCGAATCGGCTCCGGCGGATAAGCTGTTCCCGTTCTTTGGCTTTACCGCCGAGAATATTGTGGCAAAAGCGCATAAGGTGCTGGGAGTGAAAGGTGCCGGATGCTGATTGCCGGATGCGACGCTGACGCGTCTTATCCGGCCTACAGCGTCTTATCCGGCCTACATGTTCCCGCCATTTTGTTTAACGGGTGATCCACAACGTGGGCCAGGCGTCTGGCCCATGCCAGTTATCGCAGGTGGGTTCGGCAGCGTAACGCACCAGGCGAAAACGCTGGCCGTCAAAACGCCAGCGCGCCTGAATGCCACAATCGCTTAATCCGCGACCTTTCGCTAAGGTCACCAGTTCACGCGTTTTTTCATCGAATGTTGCGTTCATCAGTTCCAGTTCATTCGTCTCCTGACCGTTGTGGAACGGCAAACGTAACCGTACCGGGCGCGAGGCCAGTGGCTTTTTACGCGATACAATCCACGCCAGATCAATGGTGTTATAGGCGCCCGCCTCACAGCTAATCATCATCAGCGCTTTATCATCAGTCAGCGCAGTGACATTCACCTCACGACGCAATGGATCAAGCGAGCAGCGCAGACCATTCATCCGCCAGTTTCCATAATCCAGCAAATCGTTGCGTTCTTCGAGTGAGAGTGGCGTCGGCGTTGGGTTAACCACCACGACCTCTTTCAGCGCAGGCGCGGGCGGTACGCTGAGCGGCGGTTCGTCCCCTTTCTTGATCCAGGCGGTTTCACTGCCAACGCGCTTTTGCTGAGCATCAATAAACAACAACGCCGCTTTTAATCCATTAAGAGAAATGGTCTGATCGCCGTCGCGTAAGGTAATTGCCTTCCCTTCCTGAATCATTTGCAAAAACGCGGTGATGGTCGCCGTATCATCGGTCACTAATAACCACGGCGAAATCCGCCACTTGTCCCCGCTTAACGCCAGCGGCTCGCCATCTAACAGCAGTCGTGGCGCTATCGCCTCTTCCGACGCATCCGGCGACTTCAACCCGCCGCGCTCAATACGTAAAACGGCATCGGTATGCGCCCCGGCACTGCGACTGAGAGTCATCACCAGTCCATTATGATTGCCAGTGTTGCGCGCTACGCAGAAATTTTGGTTGTTACAGGTGACCTGCCAGTCGGAAAACGTCCGTTGCGCTGGTGCTGCCCACGCCAAAGACGTCGGCAACAAAGCGAAAAAAAAGAGCAGGAAAATGCGATAGCGCATGGACGGTACGACCCCAGAAGTTCAAACAAACAGCACAAGTCGTATCTTCGTTGCGCAGGTAGCGCGGCTCAATCGGATTTATCGGATTGAGCCAATAATAAACAACGAAATATTATTGTTATTTTTCAGTCCATTAAATGTGACGTTTGTAAATAGTTAAGCAATAACACCGTCTTACCGTCACGTATCTCGCCGGTATTAATCATCTCAAGCGCCTGGCTGAACGGCAGCTCAAGCACTTCAATATCTTCATCTTCGACGCCGCCCCCCGCGTTAGCACGCTGACTGTCACTGTATTCGGCGATAAAAAAGTGGATTAGCTCGGTCACACCGCCAGGCGACATATACAGTTCAAATAATTTGCGTACTTCGCCAACCTCATAACCCGTCTCTTCAATCGCTTCTTTGCGAATGCACACTTCGGGTTCGTCGTTGTCCAGCAGCCCGGCACAGGTTTCAATCAACTGCCCGCTTTCATTGCCATTAACCCAGGTCGCGACGCGGAACTGACGAATCAGAACTACGGTCTTTTTCTTCGCGTTGTACAGGAGGATCGTCGCGCCATTGCCGCGATCGTAAACTTCACGTTTATGGCGGATAACTTCGCCATCTTTGCGGGTGAGATCGTAGGTAATGTTGTGCAGGGTGAAATAGTTATCGGAGAGAATTTGGTCTTTGATGAGGGTGATTTGTTGCGTCATACCGACTCCACAGCGCGAAATGAACAAGTATCTTACGCTGTGAAGTCGGGTTTGTCTGCGGATGGAATTAGTGAGATTTGACTGATTTTATCCCCAGCCAGTCAATAATTCCCTGCGCCGCATGGCGCCCTTCCGCCATTGCAGTCACCACGAGATCCGCACCGCGCACGGCATCGCCACCGGCGAAGATTTTCGGGTTCGTCGTCTGGTAACGGTACTGACTTTCAACATCAGCCACGATGCGCCCCCATTTATCCACCGTTACACCGTGTGACTGAAGCCACGGCATATCATGCGGATTAAAACCAAACGCCATAATCACCGCGTCGGCAGGCATGACAAATTCACTGCCTTCCACCGGCACCGGACGCCGACGCCCTTGTGCATCCGGCTCGCCAAGACGCGTGCGCAGGAAACGAATCCCGCAGACGTGACCTTGCTCATTCAATTCAAGCGCCACTGGCTGGACGTTAAATTCGAAGTTAGCCCCCTCTTCGCGGGCGTTCTTCACCTCTTTTTTCGAACCGGGCATGTTAGCTTCATCACGACGATAGGCGCAGGTGACGTTACTTGCGCCGTGGCGCAGCGCGGTGCGCACACAGTCCATCGCGGTGTCGCCGCCGCCCAGTACAACGACATTTAGCCCGGCGGTATTGATAAACGGCTCTTCCGGTAGCTCTTCGAGCCCCATCACCTGTTTAGTGTTGGCGATGAGGAACGGCAGCGCGTCATAAACGCCCGGCGCATCTTCATTGGGTAAGCCCGCTTTCATGGAACGGTAAGTGCCGACGCCAACGAAGACTGCGTCGTATTGTTCGAGCAGCGAATCCAAAGAGACATCTTTACCCACTTCACAATTGAGTTTGAAGTGAATCCCCATTGCGCTGAAGATTTCCCGACGGCGCGCCATCAGCGATTTATCCAATTTGAAAGAAGGAATGCCAAAGGTGAGCAAGCCACCGATTTCTGGATGGCGATCGTATACCGTCACCTCCACGCCGCTGCGGGTCAGGACGTCCGCACAGGCCAGCCCCGCAGGCCCCGCACCGATAATCGCCACTCGCTTGTCCACTTTGGTGACATGGCTTAAGTCAGGACGCCAACCTTTCGCCAACGCCTGATCTGAAATGTAGCGTTCAATGTTGCCGATAGTCACCGCGCCGTGCTCATCGCGAATGGTGCAGGCGCCTTCACACAAGCGATCTTGCGGACAGACGCGTCCGGTAATTTCTGGCAGGGTGTTGGTCTGGTGAGAAAGCTCGACGGCGGCGTCGATATTTCCGGCTTTCACCAGTTCAATCCACTGCGGAATATGGTTATGCAGCGGGCAGGTCCATTCACAGACGCTATGCTCGCCGCACTTCAGGCAGCGCGAGGCTTCCCGTTGTGCCTGGTCGGTGCGGAATGGCAGATAAATTTCATCAAAGCCGGTTTTGCGCGCTTCAATTGCCAGTTTATCCGGCTCGCCGCGCGCGGGCGTTGCCTGCATTTGCTCGACTTTACTCATTACCGGCATTTCTTGTGCCGCTGTACTGGTATGCCACGGTTGATGTTCCTGACGTGCAGTGCGCAAGCGGCGAGATTTCGCTATGCCGGAGAGTGCGGCGTCGGTGACCAGTTGCAGCGCATCCGCCGGGCAGTTTTCGACACAGGCGGGGCCGTTTTCTCGCCCTGCGCACAGATCGCATTTATGTGCCGTGGCTTTCACTTTACCCGCTGTGACGGGTGTCAGGACAATCTGCATGGTGCCAAACGGACAGGCTACCACACAGGATTTACAGCCAATACACTTTTGCTGATTGACCTGAATGCTGTCATCAACATGGCTGATTGCGCCATTGGGGCAGCTACGGGCACAGGGCGCATCTTCGCAATGGTGACAGGTCACTGCACTACGTTGCTGCTGATGTTTGATAACCGTAATTCGGGGATGAAAATGGTGTTGGCTCAGGACATGTTGCTCATCATTGTGAGCCATGACACAGGCAATTTCACAAGCATGACAACCCAGACATTGCTGACTGTTGGCCATAATAAAACGATTCATAACGACCTTCTTTTTTGGTTGTAAAAACCTTATTCTTTATATGAGTGTTGTTATTACCCGACTTGCAGGGGAATCGGCAATGTCCATGTGCCCAGAACAAGTAACTATTTCGCTATAAACTGTGGCAGATCAAATAATCCCATCACTGACTAAATTGCGTTTCAACAACCTGGAACATTAATGATTTTATGTGGAGAAGACGCGTGTGATTGTTAAACGACCCGTCTCGGCCAGTCTGGCCAGGGCCTTTTTTTACATTGTGCTGCTGTCGATTCTTTCCACGGGTATCGCCCTGCTAACTCTGGCGAGCAGTTTGCGCGACGCTGAGGCGATCAATATTGCCGGATCGCTGCGTATGCAGAGTTACCGCCTGGGCTACGACTTGCAAAGTGGCAGTCCACAACTCAATGCGCATCGCCAGTTGTTCCAGCAGGCGCTGCATTCACCGGTATTAACCAATCTCAACGTCTGGTATGTGCCAGAGGCAGTAAAAACCCGCTATGCGCATCTGAATGCCAACTGGCTGGAGATGAATAATCGGCTCAGCAAGGGGGATTTGCCGTGGTATCAGGCCAATATCGATAATTATGTCAATCAGATAGACCTGTTCGTGCTGGCTTTACAGCACTACGCTGAACGCAAAATGCTGCTGGTGGTGGCGATTTCGCTGGCTGGCGGCATCGGTATTTTCACGCTGGTCTTTTTTACTCTGCGCCGCATACGCCATCAGGTCGTTGCCCCACTGAATCAACTGGTTACCGCCAGTCAGCGTATTGAACACGGTCAGTTCGACTCACCGCCGCTGGATACCAGCCTGCCCAATGAGCTGGGACTGCTGGCCAAAACCTTTAACCAGATGTCGAGCGAACTGCATAAATTGTACCGTTCGCTGGAAGCGTCAGTAGAAGAAAAAACCCGCGATCTCCACGAGGCCAAGCGCCGTCTGGAGGTGTTGTATCAGTGTTCGCAGGCGCTGAACACCAGCCAGATTGATGTGCATTGTTTCCGCCATATTTTGCAGATTGTTCGCGACAATGAAGCGGCTGAATATCTGGAGTTAAATGTCGGTGAAAACTGGCGGATTAGCGAAGGAAAGCCCAACCCGCAACTGCCGATGCAGATTTTACCGGTGACCATGCAAGAGACGGTTTACGGCGAGCTGCACTGGCAAAACAGCAACGTGTCGGCCTCCGAACCGCTGCTTAATAGCGTTTCATCGATGCTGGGGCGCGGTTTGTACTTTAACCAGGCACAGAAACATTTTCAGCAATTGCTGTTGATGGAGGAACGCGCGACCATCGCCCGCGAATTACACGACTCGCTGGCTCAGGTGCTTTCTTATTTGCGTATCCAGTTGACGTTACTGAAGCGTTCGATACCGGAAGATAATGCCACCGCACAAAGTATCATGGCCGATTTTTCCCAGGCATTGAATGATGCGTATCGGCAGTTACGCGAGCTGCTGACCACTTTCCGCCTCACGCTGCAGCAGGCGGATCTCCCTTCCGCGCTGCGGGAAATGCTGGATACATTACAAAATCAAACCAGCGCCAAACTGACCCTCGACTGCCGCTTGCCAACCCTGGCGCTGGATGCGCAAATGCAGGTGCATCTGTTGCAAATTATTCGTGAAGCGGTGCTGAATGCGATGAAGCACGCCAACGCCAGCGAAATCGCTGTTAGCTGCGTCACCGCACCGGACGGCAACCACACGGTCTATATCCGTGACAACGGGATTGGCATCGGTGAACCGAAAGAACCTGAAGGCCATTATGGTCTGAATATTATGCGCGAGCGCGCGGAACGACTGGGCGGAACGCTGACATTTTCGCAACCTTCCGGCGGCGGCACGTTAGTGAGTATTAGCTTTCGCTCTGCGGCGGGTGAGAAAAGTCAACTGATGTAATACCTCTTGTTGACCAAAGAATACGGGCACTTAAGGTTCAGTATAAAAGGGCATGATAATTTACATTATCTCCTTTTTTTCTCCACGATTGGCTCGTACCTTGCCGCTACAGTGAAGCAAGTCAAGCCTACAACGATACGCAGAAACACGAGGTCCTCTTTTAATGGCGAATTTCTTTATTGATCGCCCCATTTTTGCCTGGGTACTGGCAATCCTGTTGTGTCTGACAGGAACCCTGGCGATTTTCTCATTGCCCGTTGAACAATACCCGGATCTCGCGCCGCCGAACGTGCGAGTGACCGCTAACTATCCAGGCGCTTCGGCTCAGACGCTGGAAAACACCGTAACCCAGGTTATCGAGCAGAATATGACTGGCCTCGATAACCTGATGTATATGTCGTCACAAAGCAGTGGCACCGGTCAGGCATCTGTCACCTTAAGTTTTAAAGCCGGAACCGACCCGGACGAGGCGGTGCAACAGGTGCAAAACCAGCTGCAATCGGCCATGCGTAAACTCCCACAGGCGGTACAAAACCAGGGCGTGACAGTACGTAAAACCGGCGATACTAACATCCTGACCATTGCTTTCGTCTCTACCGATGGTTCGATGGATAAACAAGATATTGCCGATTACGTTGCCAGCAATATTCAGGATCCGTTAAGCCGCGTTAACGGCGTTGGTGATATCGACGCCTATGGTTCACAGTATTCGATGCGTATCTGGCTTGATCCGGTAAAACTGAACAGCTTCCAGATGACGGCTAAAGATGTAACCGACGCCATTGAGTCACAGAACGCGCAGATTGCGGTCGGACAGCTTGGCGGTACACCTTCTGTCGATAAACAAGCATTGAACGCTACTATTAACGCCCAGTCGCTGTTGCAAACGCCTGAACAGTTCCGCGATATCACCTTGCGGGTAAATCAGGATGGTTCGGAAGTGAAACTGGGCGATGTTGCCACCGTCGAAATGGGGGCGGAGAAATACGATTATCTTAGTCGCTTTAATTGTAAGCCTGCCTCCGGTCTGGGAGTAAAACTGGCTTCCGGCGCGAACGAAATGGCCACGGCGAAGCTGGTACTGAACCGGCTCGACGAACTGGCGCAATACTTCCCTCCCGGTCTGGAATATAAGGTGGCGTATGAAACCACCTCGTTTGTTAAAGCCTCCATTGAAGACGTGGTGAAAACCCTGTTAGAAGCTATCGCGCTGGTTTTCCTCGTCATGTATCTGTTCCTGCAAAACTTCCGCGCTACATTGATTCCAACTATCGCCGTGCCGGTGGTGTTGATGGGCACTTTCTCCGTGCTTTACGCCTTCGGTTACAGCGTCAACACCTTAACCATGTTTGCGATGGTGCTGGCGATCGGTCTGCTGGTGGATGACGCCATCGTGGTAGTGGAAAACGTCGAACGTATTATGAGTGAGGAAGGACTCACTCCTCGCGAAGCTACACGTAAATCGATGGGGCAGATCCAGGGGGCACTGGTCGGGATTGCGATGGTGCTGTCGGCGGTATTTGTGCCAATGGCCTTCTTTGGCGGCACGACCGGAGCTATCTATCGCCAGTTCTCTATTACCATTGTTGCGGCGATGGTGCTGTCGGTGCTGGTGGCGATGATCCTCACTCCGGCGCTGTGTGCCACGCTACTTAAGCCACTGAAAAAAGGTGAGCATCACGGGCAGAAAGGCTTTTTTGCCTGGTTTAACCAGATGTTCAACCGTAACGCCGAACGCTACGAGAAAGGGGTGGCGAAAATTCTCCACCGCAGCCTGCGCTGGATTTTGATTTACGTCCTGCTGTTAGGCGGTATGGTGTTTCTGTTCCTGCGTCTGCCGACGTCATTCCTGCCACTGGAAGACCGTGGCATGTTCACCACGTCGGTGCAGCTACCCAGCGGTTCGACCCAGCAACAGACGCTGAAAGTGGTGGAACAGATCGAGAAGTATTACTTCACTCATGAGAAAGACAATATCACGTCGGTATTTGCCACGGTCGGTTCAGGCCCTGGCGGCAACGGGCAAAACGTGGCGCGTATGTTTATCCGCCTGAAAGACTGGAGTGAGCGCGACAGTAAGACCGGCACTTCGTTTGCCATTATCGAACGTGCAACGAAAGAATTTAATAAGATTAAAGAAGCCCGCGTTATCGCCAGCAGCCCGCCGGCAATTAGCGGTCTTGGCAGTTCTGCGGGTTTTGATATGGAGTTGCAGGATCACGCCGGAGCGGGTCACGATGCGCTGATGGCTGCACGTAACCAGTTGCTGGCGCTGGCAGCGGAAAATCCGGAATTAACCCGCGTGCGCCATAACGGTCTTGATGACAGTCCGCAGTTGCAGATTGATATCGACCAACGTAAAGCTCAGGCGCTGGGCGTTGCCATTGACGATATTAACGACACGCTGCAAACCGCGTGGGGTTCAAGCTATGTAAATGACTTTATGGATCGCGGTCGCGTGAAGAAAGTCTATGTGCAGGCCGCCGCGCCGTATCGGATGCTGCCGGATGATATCAACCTGTGGTATGTGCGTAACAAAGACGGTGGGATGGTGCCCTTCTCTGCCTTCGCGACCTCTCGCTGGGAGACAGGTTCGCCGCGTCTGGAACGCTATAACGGCTATTCTGCGGTAGAGATTGTCGGGGAAGCCGCACCGGGCGTCAGTACGGGTACAGCGATGGATATTATGGAATCGTTAGTGAAGCAGTTGCCGAACGGCTTTGGACTGGAGTGGACGGCGATGTCGTACCAGGAACGACTTTCCGGTGCGCAAGCTCCGGCGCTGTATGCCATTTCATTGCTGGTGGTATTCCTGTGTCTGGCTGCACTTTATGAAAGTTGGTCAGTACCGTTCTCGGTAATGCTGGTTGTACCGCTGGGAGTTATCGGCGCACTGCTGGCAACCTGGATGCGTGGGCTGGAAAACGACGTTTACTTCCAGGTGGGTTTATTAACGGTCATTGGTTTATCGGCGAAAAACGCCATCCTCATTGTCGAGTTCGCTAACGAGATGAACCAAAAAGGTCACGACCTGTTTGAAGCGACGCTTTATGCCTGCCGCCAGCGTTTACGCCCGATACTGATGACCTCGCTGGCGTTTATCTTCGGCGTACTGCCGATGGCAATCAGCAGCGGTGCCGGTTCCGGTGGTCAACATGCGGTGGGTACTGGCGTAATGGGGGGAATGATCTCCGCCACCATTCTGGCGATTTACTTCGTGCCGCTGTTCTTTGTGCTGGTACGCCGTCGTTTCCCTCTGAAGCCACGCCCGGAATAAGCAATAAAAAAGGCGACATGCCAACGTGTCGCCTTTTTCAACTTTCTGATAAAGAACCTGTTCATCAGGTTCTTTCATTTTACCTTCTGTCCTGGTAATTACTTGCGAAGCATAACTTCGATAAAGTCTTTCCAGTTCCCCAGTTCACGTTCAATCATAACAACCTCTCTTATAATTATGGGTATTCTACGGAAACAATATACCGTGGTGAAGCTAATTTATTCGATTGCAGTGATTACTACCTCCGGGGCAAAACCTATGTAAATACTATGGCCCTGAGACAGGGATTTTTATGTGATGCAAAGCAACATTTCAACAGATTCATACGGATTCTAATACTTGCTTAATTCTGTTTGAAATACATACAGATACCTAGGGGAATATTCTTAATAATTACATTCAAAATGCTCACAACTATTTAATAATTGTTAAGTGAAACACCTTAATAATGTTATATTCCCTGGTATTCATTTGTCGGGGAAATGTATTGACCGTTAAATGAGTATTTATTCTTATAAATCGAAAAAGGATTCATTATGGTTACACTTTACGGCATTAAAAATTGTGACACCATTAAAAAGGCTCGCCGTTGGCTGGAAGCCAATAACATCGACTATCGTTTTCATGATTATCGCGTTGATGGGCTGGACAGCGAATTATTGAACGGTTTTATCAACGAATTAGGCTGGGAAGCGTTACTCAACATCCGTGGTACTACCTGGCGTAAACTGGACGAAACCACGCGCAATAAAATCACCGATGCGGCTTCTGCGGCGGCATTAATGACTGAAATGCCTGCAATTATCAAACGCCCATTGCTCTGCGCGCCAGGGAAGCCTATGCTGCTTGGTTTCAGTGAATCCAGTTATCAGCAATTTTTCCATGAGGTGTAGTCTATGTCGTGTCCGGTTATTGAGCTGACACAGCAGCTTATTCGCCGCCCATCCTTAAGTCCTGATGACGCAGGATGTCAGGCAATCATTACCGAACGTTTACAGGCGATCGGTTTTACCATCGAACGCATGGACTTTGCGGATACGCAGAATTTTTGGGCGTGGCGTGGACAGGGAGAAACGTTAGCCTTTGCCGGACATACCGACGTTGTACCGCCTGGCGATGCCGACCGTTGGATCAATCCACCATTTGAACCGACCATTCGCGACGGTATGTTATTCGGGCGCGGCGCGGCAGATATGAAAGGGTCGCTGGCGGCGATGGTGGTAGCAGCAGAACGCTTTGTCGCTCAACATCCCAACCATAAAGGTCGACTGGCGTTTCTGATCACCTCAGACGAAGAAGCCAGCGCCCACAACGGCACGGTCAAAGTGGTCGAAACCTTAATGGCACGCCGTGAACGGCTGGATTACTGCCTGGTTGGTGAACCGTCGAGTATCGAAGTGGTCGGTGATGTAGTGAAAAATGGCCGTCGCGGATCGTTGACCTGTAACCTTACTATTCATGGCGTGCAGGGACATGTGGCCTACCCACACCTTGCAGATAACCCTGTACATCGTGCAGCGCCTTTCCTCAATGAGTTAGTGGCTATCGAGTGGGATCAGGGCAATGAGTTTTTCCCGGCAACCAGTATGCAAATAGCCAATATTCAGGCGGGTACTGGCAGTAATAATGTCATTCCGGGTGAGCTGTTTGTACAGTTTAACTTCCGCTTTAGCACCGAACTTACTGATGAAATGATCAAAGCACAGGTGCTTACCCTGCTTGAAAAACATCAACTGCGTTATACGGTCGATTGGTGGCTTTCCGGGCAGCCATTTTTGACTGCGCGCGGTAAACTGGTAGATGCGGTCGTCAACGCGGTTGAGCACTATAATGAAATTAAACCGCAGCTACTGACCACAGGCGGAACGTCCGATGGGCGCTTTATTGCCCGCATGGGGGCGCAGGTGGTGGAACTTGGGCCGGTCAATGCCACCATTCATAAAATTAATGAATGTGTGAACGCTGCCGACCTGCAGCTACTTGCCCGTATGTATCAACGTATCATGGAACAGCTCGTCGCCTGATGAGTGGTTCTGCAAGAGGAAAAAAGCATGGACTGGCTGGCTAAATATTGGTGGATTCTGGTAATTGTCTTTTTGGTGGGCGTCCTGCTGAATGTTATCAAAGATCTCAAGCGCGTCGACCATAAGAAATTTCTCGCCAACAAGCCGGAGCTTCCCCCGCATCGTGATTTCAACGATAAATGGGACGATGACGACGACTGGCCGAAGAAGGATCAACCGAAGAAGTAAGCTGGAGGGGCCGGATAATGTCTGGCGCTCAACCGTAGGCCGGATAAGACGCGTCAGCGTCGCATCAGGCATCATAGCCGGATGCGACGTGAACGCCTTATCCGGCCTACGCGTCCGGCACCTGTCTTTTACATCATTTCAATCACATCATCATCGCCAGGCTTACCGCCGCTTAACGCCTCGTCGAAGTAATGTTTCGGAATGGTATAACGCAAGTGATCCAGGGCAAATTGCATACTGCGATTATCGATCGCATGACCTAAATCCTCCACGATATCCAGCGTCACATCTCCACCGGCGTTAATTAACGCTTCCTGCGCCGCAACCGCGTGAGCCAGATCGATAACCGGATCTTCACCACCGTGGATCAGGTGAATTGTTGTAGCAGTAAAAGCCGTTTCCGGCAGGCTGGCATAACGTCCGTTAAAGGCGATGACGCGTGAGGCAAGTCCCGGTTCGGCTTTAATACTCTCCAGCGCCATAATGGCCCCTTGTGAGAACCCGATCAGCGCCGTGGCGTTAGCCCCTACTCCGCTCTGTTTCTGCCAGTAGCGTACTGTCTCAATAAACGTCGGCATGATGGCATCCACCCGCGCCTGGCGATTCTCTTCCGTTACGCCCTGTACCGAAAACCATTGACGCCCTGCCGGATTACCGCTCGGCTCAGCACCACCGACACTTACCACCAGCGCATCTGGAAACAACGGTGCAAACCAGCTACCGATTTCCCCCATTGCCACCGGGTTATCCCCGACACCGTGGAAAAGCAGTAACAACTGTTGGGCAGGTTTATCCGGGCTTTGAACAACAAAATGGTCATGTTTCATGGCGAACTCCTTAACTGATGTCATTAATTTTACGCCGCTGACTCACAATGACCATGGGAGAAAATTGAAGGAGTCAGTGAAAAAATTGCCATTGTGTTATGCGATTGCGCAGGCGTTCAGTGCGGACATCATCAAGTGCGAATAGCGCCTGCGCGGCTTCTTCGCGTTGGCAAACCAGCAATGCCTTACGGCCTGAAAGTTTAAGTGTGGTACATAACTGCGCGTCGCTGACGTTTTTCTGCAACCGTCCTCGCAGCGCCGGTAATGCCCGTTCACTGGTTTGCAGCAGGCGTGTTAAACAACCTAACGACGTTAAAAGGGGACGATGGGCGAAAGCAAAACCGGCCAGTTCAAGCCAGTCATTATCAGAAAGCATGATGTCGTTTAACGGATCAACCGAGATGCTTTCACCATTCCATTGCGAGAGAATTTGTGCGTCGCGGCGTAAACGATAATGCTCACATTCTGCCAATTGTTTACCCGCTTCGCTAATGGGTAATAGTGCCATCGCCGTATAACAGCCGCTACTGGCTTCGCGATGATTACCCATCCGTACCAGCACAAAACCGCAGCGTTGCCAGAAACGCCATAATTCCTCGGTGTAGCCAAAACTCACCGAAAGATAGTCGAGGCCATGCATATATTGCACAGCGTCAGCAATAAGTTGCTGCCCTGTACCTTCCCGCTGACGCGCCGGATGGACGGCAATGCGGCTGACACGCCGTCCGCGTAACGTTGCTGCCAGTGGATTGCTACCGTGTGCCGCCAGCGACTGAGCCACCAGGTTGCCACGCGGGCGACGAAAACCCGCCCATACCGCCTGACTGAGCTCTTCAGATAATCCCCCCTCATCCACCAGCCACTGCGCCCCGGCAATCTCGTTTTCGCAAGCAGCTTGTAAAAAATGTTGTCCAGGCGCGTCCATCATCCGGCGTAAATCCAGCGGTGAAGTCCGGTAGTGCGCACCAGACAATAACTGGTAAACCTTTAACGGCGTTTCTGGCTTGCTTCGCCATGAAGTCTGTTCAAATGCAGAAATGGTGATCTTGCCTTGTGGTACGCGCGTGAAGGTTTCATCGTCAAAAACCAGTGCCTCGCTAACCATTTTTTCCAGCGGGCATCCCTGCGCCCAGCGGATCGGCTGTTGCAATTCAAAACGCTGCAAATGCGGGAAGCGGGCGCAAAATTTCAGCAAAAAGCCACGCCCGGTGCCTTCATAGCCCTGCACCGTAGTGGTTAACAAAGTACGCGGAAAGCGTGATACCAGTTGATGTAATAGTGGGGCGGGTATTGCAGCAGCTTCATCGACAACCAGCCAATCAGCTTTTTCATCACTGGACAGCAATGCATCCGGCGCAACAAAACGAAACTTCTCTCCGGCAAATTGTGCCAGCACATTCGTTGCGGCTCTCGCAGGCGCAGTGACTATCGCACTGCCAGCGATACGGGAAATGAGTTGCCCTGCCAGCGCCGACTTACCGCGTCCGCGCGCAGCAGTTACCGCTGCCACGCCCGGTGGCATAGTCAGAAGCTGTTGTAGTATCTGTTGTTGTTCTGGTTGCGGTGCGCCGGTAGCGGATTGCCAGTCAGTACGGGGAGCAAAATGCGCCAACGTGAACGGCTGATTTTGCCGCCAGAGGATAGCGTCGTTATCCGCCGTAAGTACGCGTTTGAGATGCTGGACAAAATGCGGTGTAGCGATGGGACTGGCGCAATCACTCCAGCGCAGCGAATCAGCATCGGGATGGTTTTCCCATTCTTCCCATACAGGGAGTAACAAAACCAGCCAACTGCCCGCTTTCAGCGTTCCACCAAGCGCCGCAAAGGCTGCGGCATCAAAGCCCTGGCGAGCATCGAATACCGAATGCTGGAACTCGCGCCCAAGTAAAGTTTGTAGCGCCGCTGGCGTACAGTGGTTTTCAGAAGTTGGCTGCGGCGATATCCACAGCCAGTCGCCAGGTAATGCGTCACGCAATTTGAGTGCATGTTCACAGCACCAGCACGCATCCCCGCTCAACACCAACAGGCGGCGAATCCCTTCGCGTTTCATTTGCGCTGTGAATGTGTGTAGCGCGGTCAGTTCAGCCATCCCTGCCCCGAAAGTTAAATGCTTTTACCGAAAGTATTGCATTGTGCCGGATCGCCGCTGTCGAAACCACGTTTAAACCAGCTATAGCGTTGTTGGGATGTACCATGAGTAAAGCTGTCCGGCACTACCCGCCCCTGACTTTGCTGCTGTAAGCGGTCATCGCCGATGGCTTGCGCCGCATTCAGCGCCTCTTCCAGATCGCCAGTTTCCAGAACGCCTTGTTGCTGCATACTGTGCCCCCAGACACCGGCAAAACAGTCGGCCTGGAGTTCCATACGCACAGACAAGCGGTTCACTTCCGCCTGCGTCGCGTTTTGTTGCAATTGACGGACTTTCGGTTCAATGCCTAACAGTTTCTGCACATGATGACCGACTTCATGGGCGATAACGTATCCCTGAGCGAAATCACCATCCGCGCCCAGTTTGTCTTTCATGTCATCATAGAAAGAGAGATCGATATAGACCGTACCATCCGCCGGGCAATAGAACGGCCCCATAATGGACTGTCCGGCGCCGCAACCGGTGCGTGTCATTCCGCGATACATCACCAGCTTCGGTTGCTGATAAGTCTTACCCATCTTCTCGAATTGCTGTCCCCAGGTGTCTTCCGTGGTTGCCAGAATTACCGAGGTGAATTTTGCTGCTTCATCTTCATTTGGGCTAATTGAGCGCGTTGATTGCTGTTGGGAAATCGGCTGTCCGGTCATCAACCCAGTTAAATCAACACCATAGTAGCCAGCAACCAGCACCACTACCAGTAAAATCAGCCCACCTTTACCGCTTGGCAGACGGAAACCGGGGCCGCCCATTGACGGGCCACCAGAGCTGTTTCGCCTGTCTTCAACATTGTCACTTTCACGACGCCCTTGCCAGCGCATAGATACCTCAACAATATATTCATTATAGTGATGATCGTAGGTGCTTCAGAGGAAGATTACCACAGAAAAACGGGAGGAAATGATGGAGGAATGAGCGTTCAATTCACGTATTACAAGAGCAGTCATCTTGCCGTGCCAGCAGCACGGCAAGATGATGAATAGAAAAATCAGTCCAACTGTACACCCAGGCGGCGGGCGACGGCTTCATAGGCCTCGATCAGGCCACCGAGGCTCTGGCGGAAACGGTCTTTGTCCATTTTCTCCAGCGTTTCTTTGTCCCACAGGCGGCTGCCGTCCGGGGAGAACTCATCGCCCAGTACCACTTCGCCTTTGTACAGGCCAAACTCCAGCTTAAAGTCGACCAGAATCAGACCGGCATCATCAAACAGTTTTTTCAGCACGTCGTTCGCTTTGTAGGTCAGTTCTTTCATACGTGCCAGGTTCTCTTTGCTTACCCAGCCAAAGGTTTCGCAATAAGATTCGTTAACCATCGGGTCATGCATGGCATCGTTTTTCAGGAACAGATCGAACAGCGGCGGGTTCAGCTCAATACCTTCTTCAATTCCAAGACGTTTCACCAGAGAGCCAGCAGCACGGTTACGTACGACACACTCAACCGGCACCATATCCAGCTTTTTCACCAGACATTCAGTATCGGAGAGCAGACGCTCCATTTGAGTCGGGATACCCGCTTCAGCCAGTTTGCTCATAATGAAGTAGTTGAACTTGTTGTTCACCATACCTTTGCGATCAAACTGCTCAATGCGCGCACCATCACCTGCTGACGTATCATTGCGGAATTCGAGCACCAACAGATCCGGGTTTTCCGTGCTGTATACGGTTTTCGCTTTACCACGATACAACTCAGCTTGCTTTTGCATCTTTATCACTCCTGGGTGTGAATTAACGTTTTAAAATCTTTTGCTGTCTGGTGTGCCGGATATTTTGTCGGATGCGGCGTGAACGCCTTATCTGACCTGTGTCCGACAAACAAATTTCGTGCGAATTAACGCTAAAATCGCGTTTTTCTGCCGACGCACACGTTTGCGTATCATAACAGAAAAAAGGGCCGGATTACTCCAGCCCTGTATTTTTACTTGCTAAACGCTGCCTGGAAGACAGATACCAGTGCGTCGTTTTGGCTTTGAGTCAGCGTATAGCCTTTCGGATCGATGAACTGCAAGCTGCTGCGGTTATCCAAATCACCGACTTGCAGTTTATAGTCACCGGATGCCAGGCCTGGATCGCTCGCGCCCAGTTCCTGCCAGTCGCTGTCAGACAACGGCTTATAGGTCACGGCCATGCTGCCCTGCGAACGGGTGCTGTCGGTCACTTTCATGCCCACTTTTTCCAGCGCCGCTGGCAGACGTTGCCAAACCACGTTGAACGGCCCGCGAACGACCAGCATTGGTAAGCCTGTGTCATCAGCAGCACTTTGTACGTCCATGGTGGTGGAAGCACGGTTTTGTGCCGCATTAGCCGCATCGGTCACGGATTTATCCAGACCGGCGGAAATGACGTTCATCATCTCCGTGCTGTAACGCTGCATGGAAGCCGCGTCTGCAACCGGTTTGCCCGCCTGCTCCAGGTTCAGCAGTTTCACCGTTACCGCCTGCTGATAACCCTGCGGTTTAACAGAGATTTGATAACGACCGCGATACTGCTCGTCTTCGTCCAGACGATTCCATTGCACCCAATCGGTAGTCAGCGTCTGACCAGCATCATCGCGTTGGGTAATGGTGTAGTTTTTCGCCTGCAGCACGCTAACAACCTGCGGCCACAAAGTATTACCACGACCATTTTCTACCAGCAGCGAGGCGGTGTCGCCCGTAAACTGGGTACGTGCGCCGGAAATCAGCGCCAACGGCTGGGCAGGTGGACGAATGTCCAGCGCCTTACCGACAGCACCGCTACCGTTGGTCACCGGTATTGCATAATCACCGGAAGTCACCGGCAAAATCATTCCTGCCGGGGCATGAAGCTCCGCAAGCGGTGCCGCTTCCAGATAGGCTTCATCACCACTCACCTGACGCTTATAGCGTGAGTCAGAACTACAGGCTGCGAGTAACAGAACAAGCGATACACCCGCAACCTTTGCCAGGCGCGACTTTTGAACAGAGTAAGCCATCAAATCTCCCTAAACTTTACAGCAAACCGGCATACTTAAGCGCCGCTCTGACCGTCTCACGACCACTATCGGTGATTGGTGTCATTGGCAGGCGCAGCGTATCGGTCGCCACAAGACCCAGTTCCTTACATGCCCATTTCACCGGGATTGGATTGGGTTCGACAAATAGTTTGTTGTGTAATGGCATCAGACGCTGGTTAATAACGCGTGCCTCGGCAAAATGCCCTTCTGCCGCCAGTTTGCACATCTGAGCCATATCACGCGCTGCGACGTTAGCAGTAACGGAAATAACGCCATGACCACCTAACTGCATGAAGTCCAGCGTGCTCGCATCATCGCCGCTCAGCAGAACAAAATCGTCTGAAACCAGCTCTTTGATCTGGTTAACACGCGTTAAGTTCCCTGTTGCCTCTTTGATTCCGATAATATTTTTTACTTTCGCCAGACGGCCCACCGTTTCTGGTAGCAGATCGCAGCCAGTACGGGACGGCACATTATACAGGATTTGCGGCAGGTCAGTATGTTCAGCGATGGCTTTGAAATGCTGATACAGACCTTCCTGCGACGGGCGGTTGTAATAAGGGGTCACCGTCAGGCAGCCAGCAATGCCACTGTCATTGAAACGCTGTGTCAGGCTAATGGCTTCCGCAGTAGCGTTAGCGCCGGTTCCGGCAATCACCGGAATACGCCCGTCAGCCAGCTCCAGGGTCATCATCACCACATCAACATGTTCGTCATGATTCAGGGTAGCGGACTCACCAGTGGTGCCAACAGAAACAATCGCCGAAGTACCGCTGGCGACATGATAATCAATCAGTTTTTTTAAGCTAGCCCGACAGACATTACCTTTTTCATCCATCGGAGTAACAATCGCGACAATACTTCCCGTGAACATGGGCCATCCTCTGTGCAAACAAGTGTCTCAATGGTACGTTTGGTATGGCATTAAAAGCAAGCAAACAGAACCGTTCTGATTGTTGTATGCATGTTTTTTTTATGCTTTCCTTAAGAGCTACTCTCCCCCTTGAAGGAATAACCGGTTTGACACTGTCATCGCAACATTATCTGGTGATCACTGCGCTGGGTGCCGATCGCCCAGGAATTGTGAACACTATCACCCGTCATGTCAGTAGTTGCGGCTGTAATATTGAAGACAGTCGCCTGGCGATGCTGGGAGAAGAGTTCACCTTTATCATGCTGCTTTCCGGTTCATGGAACGCAATCACCTTGATCGAATCAACGTTACCGTTGAAAGGTGCCGAACTGGATCTTTTAATCGTGATGAAGCGCACGACGGCTCGTCCGCGTCCGCCGATGCCAGCATCTGTCTGGGTTCAGATCGATGTGGCAGATTCACCGCATTTAATTGAACGCTTTACCGCACTTTTTGACGCGCACCATATGAACATTGCGGAGCTAGTGTCTCGCACGCAACCTGCTGAAAATGAACGAGCTGCGCAACTGCATATTCAGATAACCGCCCACAGCCCGGCGTCTGCGGATTCAGCAAATATTGAACAAGCTTTCAAAGCACTATGTACAGAACTCAATGCGCAAGGCAGTATTAGCGTCGTCAATTATTCCCAACATGATGAACAGGATGGAGTTAAGTAATGAATCCACTGAAAGCCGGTGACATCGCACCGAAATTTAGCTTGCCGGATCAAGACGGAGAACAAGTTAATTTGACCGACTTCCAGGGACAGCGTGTTCTGGTTTATTTCTACCCGAAAGCCATGACCCCCGGCTGTACCGTACAAGCCTGTGGCTTACGCGATAACATGGATGAGTTGAAAAAAGCCGGTGTTGATGTACTGGGTATTAGCACCGATAAACCCGAAAAACTCTTCCGTTTTGCGGAAAAAGAGCTGCTCAACTTTACGCTTCTGTCTGATGAAGACCACCAGGTGTGCGAACAATTCGGCGTCTGGGGAGAGAAGTCCTTCATGGGCAAAACCTACGATGGTATTCACCGCATCAGCTTCTTGATCGATGCTGACGGCAAAATCGAACATGTCTTTGACGATTTCAAAACCAGCAATCACCACGACGTAGTGATTAACTGGCTGAAAGAACACGCCTGATTACTTTGCTCCATTCCGTGCTGGCTGCGCTTGCGGCCAGCACTCCTCACCTCCGGCGATATAGCGGAATGGAGGTTAATCTTGCGCAATTTGACCATCGGGCCAGGCATGGATTACCGCTTTAATTAGCGTCGCCAGAGGAATGGCAAAGAACACCCCCCAGAATCCCCACAGACCACCGAAGATCACCACCGATAAAATAATCACCAGCGGATGCAGGTTAACCGCTTCGGAGAACAACACCGGTACTAACAGGTTGCCATCCAGCGCCTGAATAATCAGATAAACCGCGAAGCAGCTCCAGAATTCAGTGCCAGCGCCAAACTGGAATAGCGCCACGCCGACCACCGGAATGGTCACCACAAATGCGCCAATGTACGGAATAAGCACCGAGAAACCGACCAGCACCGCCAGCAGCAGTGAATAGTTCAACCCGAAAAGCAAGAACCCCAGCCAGGTGGCTATCCCCACCACAATCATCTCCAGTACCTTGCCACGGATGTAGTTGGTGATTTGCTGGTTCATCTCCTTCCAGACCTGACCTGCCAGCCCACGGTTACGCGGAAGCACCCGGCGGACGGCATTCAACATTTGCTCTTTATCTTTCAGAAGGAAAAAGACCATCAGCGGCACCAGAACAAGATAGACGGCAATGGTCAGCAGGCCCACCAGCGATGCGAGAGAGATTTTCACCACCGAATCGCCCATGGTGAGCATCCGGCTGCGCATATTGTCGGCCATCGCATCAATAATGCCCGCATCCATTAACGCCGGATAACGGCGCGGCAACGTGGCGGCAAAATCAGATAGCTTATTGAGCATCCCCGGCATATCGCGGATTAAATATATGCCCTGCTGCCAGGCGATAGGCAGTACCACGAACGCCATCAGCAGCAAAATTCCAACGAAAACCACCAATACAATCGACGTCGCCCAACGGCGGGAACAGCCAATAGATTGCAGGCGCACGGTTGGCCATTCCAGCAAATAGGCCAGCACAATAGCAACCAGCAACGGTGCGAGTAGGCCACTAAAGAAAAAGATAATGCCAAATCCGGCAACTAAAATAACCAGCAAGGCAATCGCTTCCGGATCACTAAAACGGCGGCGATACCATTGCATCAACATTTCGAGCATAAAGACCTTCCCTGAACCTCAAGAGCGGGATTGCGATCCGCAATTGTATCGAAATGTCACAAAAAAGACTTCGCTTTTTATGACGGATTCAGGAAACTGAAAAGTCATTTGAGTGGGTTAATCTTCGCCGTTACACTCAAAGACGGCGCGGTGGGAACGATATTTTACAGTATCGGTCAAATGACTATCTCCAGAAATACAGGACAGAGGTTATGTTCAGGCAGTTGAAAAAAAACCTGGTTGCAACCCTCATTGCTGCTATGACCATCGGTCAGGTAGCCCCGGCGTTTGCCGATAGCGCAGACACCTTGCCGGATATGGGAACCTCCGCAGGAAGCACGCTTTCCATTGGACAGGAAATGCAGATGGGCGACTATTATGTCCGCCAGCTACGCGGCAGCGCACCGTTAATTAATGACCCGCTATTAACGCAATATATTAATTCGCTGGGGATGCGCCTGGTTTCACATGCCAACTCAGTTAAGACACCGTTTCATTTCTTTCTGATCAACAATGACGAAATTAACGCCTTTGCTTTCTTTGGCGGCAACGTGGTGCTGCACTCTGCCCTGTTCCGTTATTCCGATAACGAAAGTCAACTGGCTTCAGTTATGGCGCACGAAATCTCCCACGTCACCCAACGTCACCTGGCGCGAGCGATGGAAGATCAGCAGCGCAGCGCGCCACTGACCTGGGTCGGGGCGTTAGGTTCTATTTTACTGGCAATGGCCAGCCCGCAGGCGGGGATGGCGGCGCTGACCGGTACACTGGCTGGAACGCGCCAGGGGATGATCAGCTTCACCCAGCAAAATGAACAGGAAGCGGACCGCATTGGTATTCAAGTGCTGCAACGCTCGGGGTTCGATCCGCAGGCGATGCCGACCTTCCTCGAAAAACTGCTCGATCAGGCACGTTACTCTTCGCGTCCGCCGGAAATTTTGCTGACTCACCCGCTGCCGGAAAGCCGTCTGGCTGATGCCCGTAACCGTGCCAATCAGATGCGCCCAATGGTGGTGCAGTCGTCAGAAGATTTCTATCTGGCGAAAGCGCGCACACTGGGGATGTACAATTCCGGACGTAATCAGCTCACCAGTGATTTGCTGGATGAATGGGCAAAAGGTAACGTTCGTCAGCAACGAGCGGCGCAATATGGTCGTGCTCTACAGGCGATGGAAGCCAATAAATACGACGAGGCACGGAAAACGCTGCAACCGTTACTGGCGGCAGAACCCGGCAACGCGTGGTATCTCGATCTAGCTACCGATATCGATCTTGGGCAAAACAAAGCCAATGACGCGATCAATCGCCTGAAAAATGCCCGTGATTTGCGCACCAATCCTGTGTTGCAGCTCAACCTGGCGAACGCTTATCTGCAAGGGGGGCAACCACAGGAAGCCGCCAATATTCTGAACCGCTACACCTTTAACAATAAAGATGACAGCAATGGCTGGGATTTACTGGCACAGGCGGAGGCCGCGCTAAATAATCGCGATCAGGAACTGGCAGCGCGAGCAGAAGGTTATGCGCTCGCCGGGCGACTCGATCAGGCAATTTCCTTGTTGAGTAGCGCCAGTTCGCAGGTGAAATTAGGCAGCCTGCAACAAGCGCGTTACGATGCGCGCATCGACCAGTTGCGCCAGTTGCAGGAACGCTTTAAGCCTTATACCAAGATGTAATTTGCATTAAAGGAAGAACAATGACCAAACAGGTAAAAATCTACCATAACCCACGCTGTTCAAAGAGCCGGGAAACGCTGACCCTGCTGAAAGAAAACGGCGTGGAGCCAGAAGTGGTGCTCTACCTTGAGACTCCCGCCGATGCGGCAACGCTGCGCGATTTGCTGAAAATGCTGGGGATGAATAGCGCCCGTGAATTGATGCGCCAGAAAGAAGATCTTTATAAAGAGCTGAACCTGGCTGACAGTTCGCTTAGCGAAGAGGCGCTGATTCAGGCGATGGTGGATAATCCGAAGCTGATGGAGCGCCCGATTGTGGTCGCCAATGGCAAAGCGCGGATTGGACGTCCACCGGAGCAAGTGCTGGAAATCGTGGATTAAGATGTGCCCCATCGCTAGTTAAGGCACATTGCCGGATGCGACGCTTGCCGCGTCTTGTCCGGCCCAGGAATACTATGGATTAACTTCGCGTAGGTCGGATAAGGCGCTCGCGCCGCATCCGACAATAAACACCTTATCTACAACTTCAGAATTTCTTTCACAAACGGAATGGTCAGCTTACGTTGCGCGGTAATCGACGCGCGATCAAGCTGATCCAGCGTCATAAATAGCGTGCGCATCTCTCTGTCGAGCCGCTTCAGCAAGAAGCGTCCCACATCTTCCGGCAGTTCAAAACCACGCAAACGCGCGCGTAACTGTAGCGCCTGCAACTTATCTTCATCAGAAAGTGGCTGCAATTTGTAGATCTGCCCCCAGTCAAGACGCGACGCGAGATCCGGTAATCCCAGATTCAACTGACGCGGTGGGCGATCGCCGGTGATCAACAACCGTGTTTTGCCCGACTCCAGAATCCGATTGTAGAGATCGAAAATCGCCATCTCCCACAACTCATCGCCGGCAATACACTCGATATTGTCGATGCAAACCAGCGACAAATGCTCCATACCGTCGAGCACTTCAGGTACAAACCAGGTGCGTTTATCCAGCGGGACATAGCCCACCGCATCACCACGCTGCGACAATTCCGCGCAAGCCGCGTGCAGCAGATGGCTGCGCCCCGCGCCTTCGCGTGCCCAGAGATAGATGTAACCGCTATGTTCCTGACGCAGCACGTTTTGCAGCGCGGCCAGTAGAGAGGAATTATCCCCCGGCCAGAAACTTGCAAAGGTTTCGTCGTCAGGAAGATAAAGTGGCAAAGAGAGCTGTGCCGGTGTGTTCAGAGATACCTCAACCAGGATTTCACAAAATCGCGAGAAGTTTACCACAGAATCCCATGATGTTTGAACCGGGCAGCAGCACTGCCCGGTCGGTACATTATTTGTCTGTTATATCTGCGTCTTCTGCGTCCAGCACCACTTCTTCAGGGCGCAGCACGCTAATCAGTTTGAAGATCAGGCTTAAGCCGATACCGACGATAGTCGCCAGCGCCATGCCTTTCAGCTCCGCCGCGCCGATGTTTACCTTGGCACCACTGACGCCGATGATCAAAATCACGGAAGTCAGGATCAGGTTCTGTGCTTTGTTGTAATCCACTTTCGATTCGATCAACACACGAATACCGGAAGCACCGATGACACCGTAAAGCAGCAGCGAAACGCCGCCCATCACCGGCAATGGAATCATCTGGATAGCAGCAGCCAGTTTACCGACGCAGGAAAGCAGGATAGCGAAAATCGCCGCGCCGCCGATAACCCAGGTACTGTAAACACGGGTGATCGCCATCACGCCAATGTTTTCCCCGTAGGTGGTGTTTGGCGTGGAGCCAAAGAAACCGGAGATCACAGTCGACAGGCCGTTAGCGAACATCGAACGGTGCAGACCCGGATCGCGCAGCAAATCCTTTTTGACAATGTTAGCCGTTACTACCAGGTGACCTACGTGTTCGGCAATAACCACTAATGCCGCTGGCAGAATAGTCAGAATAGCGAACCACTCGAAGCGCGGCGTATAGAGGGTTGGCAGCGCAAACCAGTGAGCATTAATAATCGGCGTGGTATCGACAATTCCCATGGCGAAGGAGAGCGCGTAACCCACCAGCACGCCAATTAAAATCGGGATAATTGCCAGGAAACCACGGAACAGCACGGAACCTAAAACCGTGACCGCCAGGGTGGTAATAGAGATGATGATGGTTTTGGAGTCTGGCGTTTGCCCTTCAGCCGGGAGTAAACCCGCCATACCAGCAGCTACGCCCGCCAGCTCCAGACCGATGACGGCAACGATTGCGCCCATTGCCGCAGGTGGAAACAGCACGTCCAGCCAGCCGGTTCCCGCTTTCTTCACGATGAAAGAGACCAGGCAGAACAGCACGCCGCACATAATAAAGCCGCCCAGCGCGACTTCATATCCCAATGGCAACAGTAACAATACCGGTGAAATAAAGGCAAAGCTGGAACCAAGATAAGCCGGGATTTTCCCTTTACAGATGAAGAGATACAGCAGCGTCCCGATACCGTTAAATAACAGTACAGTCGCCGGGTTAATATGAAATAAGACGGGCACCAGGACGGTTGCACCAAACATGGCGAACAAATGTTGCAAACTAAGCGGGATTGTCTGTAAAAGTGGCGGTCTTTCACTCACCCCGATAGCACGGCGCGTCATAGTATATTCCTCTGTATTATGTGTTATAGGCGCTTTACTCAAAAAAAAGCCGACTCTTAAAGTCGGCTTTAATTATTTTTATTCTTTATTTTGTACCAAAGATTTTGTCACCGGCATCGCCAAGACCCGGAATAATGTATCCGTGCTCGTTCAATCCCTGGTCAATCGATGCAGTATACAGCTCGACGTCCGGGTGCGCTTTTTCCAGCGCAGCGATACCTTCTGGTGCAGCGACCAGCACCAGAACTTTGATGCTGCTGCAGCCCGCTTTTTTCAACAGGTCGATAGTCGCGATAACGGAACCACCGGTTGCCAGCATTGGGTCAACGATCAGCGCCATACGCTCATCGATGTTAGAAACCAGTTTCTGGAAGTACGGTACTGGTTCCAGCGTTTCTTCATTACGGTACATACCGACTACGCTGATGCGCGCGCTCGGAACGTTTTCCAGCACGCCATCCATCATCCCCAGACCAGCGCGCAGAATCGGCACCACGGTAATTTTCTTACCTTTAATCTGGTCGATTTCCACCGGGCCGTTCCAGCCTTCGATGGTTACTTTTTCAGTTTCGAGGTCAGCGGTCGCTTCGTAAGTCAGCAGGCTACCCACTTCGGAAGCGAGTTCGCGAAAGCGCTTGGTGCTGATATCTTGCTCACGCATCAGTCCCAGCTTGTGTTTGACGAGTGGGTGTTTGACTTCCACGATCTTCATACTCTTTCTCCTTTGAGGGCAGCCACAAAAAAAATCGACGGATTATACCGCCTTTCTTCAAGGCGGCAATATTATTTTCGTTGACTTCAGTCAAGATCATAAAGATTTTAGATAAAGTTATTTTATAATCAAATAGTTAATAGTGGTAATTATCCTGGCAAAAAATCATTCATCCTCTCTATGTACACATTTTTTGTCACTCTCTCGGTAAAAAGAGGTTAAAAAAGGTTATGTAAAGCAGTCTCGCAAACGTTTGCTTTCCCTGTTAGAATTGCGCCGAATTTTATTTTTCTACCGCAAGTAACGCGTGGGGACCCAAGCAGTGACCGATAAAACCTCTCTTAGCTACAAAGATGCCGGTGTTGATATAGACGCAGGTAATGCTCTGGTTGGAAGAATCAAAGGCGTAGTGAAGAAAACGCGTCGCCCGGAAGTGATGGGCGGTCTGGGCGGCTTCGGTGCGCTGTGTGCGTTGCCGCAAAAATATCGTGAACCCGTGCTGGTTTCCGGCACTGACGGTGTAGGCACCAAGCTGCGCCTGGCAATGGACTTAAAACGTCACGACACCATTGGTATCGATCTGGTCGCCATGTGCGTTAATGACCTGGTGGTGCAAGGCGCTGAGCCGCTGTTTTTCCTCGACTATTACGCAACCGGAAAATTAGATGTCGATACTGCTTCATCAGTGATCAGCGGCATCGCCGAAGGTTGTCTGCAATCCGGGTGTTCGCTGGTAGGTGGCGAAACGGCGGAAATGCCGGGGATGTATCACGGTGAAGATTATGACGTTGCGGGTTTCTGCGTTGGCGTGGTAGAAAAATCAGAAATCATCGACGGTTCTAAAGTCAGCGACGGCGATGTGCTGATTGCGCTTGGCTCCAGCGGTCCGCATTCGAACGGCTATTCGCTGGTGCGCAAAATTCTCGAAGTCAGCGGTTGTGATCCACAAACTACCGAACTTGATGGTAAGCCATTAGCCGATCATCTGTTGGCACCGACCCGCATTTACGTGAAGTCAGTGCTGGAGTTGATCGAAAAGGTCGACGTGCACGCTATTGCGCACCTGACCGGTGGCGGCTTCTGGGAAAATATTCCGCGCGTATTGCCGGAAAACACTCAGGCAGTCATTGATGAATCCTCCTGGCAGTGGCCGGAAGTGTTCAACTGGCTGCAAACGGCGGGTAATGTCGAGCGCCATGAAATGTATCGCACCTTCAACTGCGGCGTCGGGATGATTATCGCCCTGCCTGCTCCGGAAGTGGACAAAGCTCTCACTCTGCTTAATGCCAACGGTGAAAACGCGTGGAAAATCGGTATCATCAAAGCCTCTGATTCCGAACAACGCGTGGTTATCGAATAATGAATATTGTGGTGCTTATTTCCGGCAACGGAAGTAACTTGCAGGCAATTATAGACGCCTGCAAAACCAACAAAATTAAAGGCACCCTACGGGCAGTTTTCAGTAATAAGGCCGACGCGTTCGGCCTTGAACGCGCCCGCAAAGCCGGTATTGCAACGCATACGCTCATCGCCAGCGCGTTTGACAGTCGTGAAGCCTATGACCGGGAGTTGATTCACGAGATCGATATGTACGCTCCCGACGTGGTTGTACTGGCCGGTTTTATGCGCATTCTCAGCCCGGCGTTTGTCTCCCACTATGCTGGTCGTTTGCTGAACATTCACCCTTCCCTGCTGCCAAAATATCCCGGTTTGCACACCCATCGTCAGGCGCTGGAAAATGGCGACGAGGAACACGGTACATCGGTGCATTTCGTTACCGATGAACTGGACGGTGGGCCGGTTATTTTACAGGCAAAAGTCCCGGTATTTGCCGGTGATACAGAAGATGAAATCACCGCCCGCGTACAAACCCAGGAGCACGCTATTTATCCGCTGGTGATTAGCTGGTTTGCCGATGGTCGTCTGAAGATGCACGAAAACGCCGCGTGGCTGGATGGTCAGCGTCTGCCGCCGCAGGGCTACGCTGCCGACGAGTAACGCCGCCGTAGTTAAAGCGCCAGCCCTGCGTTGGCGTTTTTCAATTCACCTGTAAATCGCAGGCTCCAGCAGTTTTTTTCTCCCTTTTCTGGCATAGTTGGACATCTGCCAATATTGCTCGCCATAATATCCAGGCAGTGTCCCGTGAATAAAACGGAGTAAAAGTGGTAATGGGTCAGGAAAAGCTATACATCGAAAAAGAGCTCAGTTGGTTATCGTTCAATGAACGCGTGCTTCAGGAAGCGGCGGACAAATCTAACCCGCTGATTGAAAGGATGCGTTTCCTGGGGATCTATTCCAATAACCTTGATGAGTTCTATAAAGTCCGCTTCGCTGAACTGAAGCGACGCATCATTATTAGCGAAGAACAAGGTTCTAATTCTCATTCCCGCCATTTGCTGGGCAAAATTCAATCCCGCGTGCTGAAAGCCGATCAGGAATTCGACGGCCTCTACAACGAACTGTTGCTGGAGATGGCGCGCAACCAGATTTTCCTGATTAATGAACGCCAGCTCTCTGTCAATCAACAAAACTGGCTGCGTCATTATTTTAAGCAGTATCTGCGTCAGCACATTACGCCGATTCTAATCAACCCTGACACTGACTTAGTGCAGTTCCTGAAAGATGACTACACCTATCTGGCGGTAGAAATTATCCGTGGCGACACTATTCGTTACGCGCTGCTGGAGATCCCCTCAGATAAAGTGCCGCGCTTTGTGAATTTGCCGCCGGAAGCACCGCGCAGACGCAAGCCTATGATTCTTCTGGATAACATTCTGCGTTACTGCCTTGATGATATTTTCAAAGGCTTCTTTGATTATGACGCGCTGAATGCCTATTCAATGAAGATGACCCGCGATGCTGAATACGATTTAGTGCACGAGATGGAAGCCAGCCTGATGGAGCTGATGTCTTCCAGTCTGAAGCAGCGTTTAACCGCAGAACCGGTGCGTTTTGTTTATCAGCGCGATATGCCCAGTGCTCTGGTTGAGGTGTTGCGCGAAAAACTGACGATTTCCCGCTACGACTCCATCGTACCCGGTGGTCGTTATCATAATTTTAAAGACTTTATTAATTTCCCCAATGTCGGCAAAGCGAATCTGGTGAATAAGCCACTGCCACGTTTACGCCACATTTGGTTTGATAAAGCCCAGTTCCGTAACGGTTTTGATGCCATTCGCGAACACGATGTGCTGCTCTATTATCCTTATCACACTTTTGAACATGTGCTGGAACTGCTACGCCAGGCCTCGTTCGACCCAAGCGTACTGGCGATTAAAATTAACATTTACCGCGTAGCGAAAGATTCGCGCATCATCGACTCGATGATCCACGCCGCTCACAACGGTAAGAAAGTCACCGTGGTGGTTGAGTTACAGGCGCGTTTCGATGAAGAAGCCAACATTCACTGGGCAAAACGGCTGACTGAAGCGGGCGTACACGTAATTTTCTCTGCGCCGGGGCTGAAAATTCACGCCAAACTGTTCCTGATTTCACGTAAAGAAAACGGCGAAGTCGTGCGTTACGCGCATATCGGAACCGGGAACTTTAATGAAAAAACCGCGCGTCTTTATACCGACTACTCACTGCTGACCGCCGATGCGCGCATCACCAACGAAGTACGGCGGGTGTTCAACTTTATTGAAAATCCATACCGTCCGGTGACTTTCGATTATTTAATGGTGTCGCCGCAAAACTCCCGTCGTTTGCTGTATGAAATGGTGGATCGTGAGATAGCCAACGCTCAACAAGGGCTGCCTTGCGGTATTACCCTGAAACTGAATAACCTGGTCGATAAAGGTCTGGTCGATCGACTGTATGCGGCCTCCAGTTCCGGCGTGCCGGTGAATCTACTGGTACGCGGAATGTGTTCGCTGATCCCCAATCTGGAAGGTATTAGCGACAATATTCGTGCTATTAGTATTGTCGATCGTTACCTTGAACATGATCGGGTTTATATTTTTGAAAACGGCGGCGATAAAAAAGTTTACCTTTCTTCCGCCGACTGGATGACACGCAATATTGATTATCGTATTGAAGTGGCTACACCGCTACTCGATCCCCGACTGAAGCAGCGGGTGCTGGACATCATCGAAATTCTGTTCAGCGACACGGTCAAAGCGCGTTATATCGATAAAGAACTCAGTAATCGCTACGTCCCCCGTGGTAACCGCCGCAAAGTACGGGCGCAATTGGCGATCTACGACTACATCAAATCACTCGAACAATCTGAATAACCCTATGCCAATACACGACAAATCCCCTCGCCCACAGGAGTTTGCTGCGGTCGATCTTGGTTCAAACAGTTTCCACATGGTCATTGCCCGTGTGGTTGATGGCGCAATGCAGATTATTGGTCGCCTGAAACAACGGGTACATCTGGCGGACGGCCTGGGGCCAGATAATATGTTGAGTGAGGAAGCGATGACGCGTGGCTTAAACTGCCTGTCGCTGTTTGCCGAACGCCTGCAGGGTTTTTCTCCTTCCAGCGTCTGTATTGTCGGAACCCATACTCTACGTCAGGCGCTGAATGCCACTGACTTTCTGAAGCGAGCAGAAAAGGTTATCCCCTACCCAATTGAAATTATTTCCGGCAACGAAGAAGCGCGTCTGATTTTTATGGGCGTGGAGCATACCCAGCCGGAAAA
The DNA here is from genome assembly GCF_005280595.1 of Escherichia sp. MR. Taxonomy (NCBI): domain Bacteria; kingdom Pseudomonadati; phylum Pseudomonadota; class Gammaproteobacteria; order Enterobacterales; family Enterobacteriaceae; genus Escherichia; species Escherichia sp. MR. The sequence goes on from NZ_SZVK01000004.1 coordinate 88,791, forward strand.
AGGCCGCAAACTGGTTATTGATATTGGTGGCGGCTCAACAGAACTGGTGATTGGTGAAAATTTCGAACCTATTCTCGTGGAAAGTCGCCGGATGGGTTGTGTCAGCTTTGCCCAGCTTTATTTCCAGGGCGGCGTCATCAATAAAGAAAATTTTCAGCGCGCACGCATGGCAGCAGCGCAAAAACTTGAAACCTTAACCTGGCAATTCCGTATCCAGGGCTGGAATGTGGCAATGGGCGCTTCCGGCACCATTAAAGCTGCTCATGAAGTGTTGATGGAAATGGGCGAGAAAGACGGGATAATTACCCCGGAACGTCTGGAAAAACTGGTAAAAGAGGTTTTACGGCACCGTAATTTCGCATCGCTGAGTTTACCGGGTCTTTCCGAAGAGCGGAAAACTGTCTTCGTTCCTGGACTGGCGATTTTATGCGGTGTGTTTGATGCCTTAGCCATCCGTGAACTGCGACTTTCTGACGGGGCGCTTCGTGAAGGCGTACTGTATGAGATGGAAGGACGTTTTCGCCATCAGGATGTGCGTAGCCGCACCGCCAGTAGTCTGGCTAACCAGTATCATATCGACAGTGAACAGGCACGACGGGTGCTGGATACCACTATGCAAATGTACGGACAGTGGCGAGAACAACAACCGAAGCTGGCGCATCCGCAACTGGAGGCGCTACTGCGATGGGCCGCCATGCTGCATGAGGTCGGGTTGAATATCAACCATAGCGGTTTGCATCGCCACTCCGCTTATATTCTGCAAAACAGCGACTTGCCGGGTTTTAATCAGGAACAGCAGTTGATGATGGCGACACTGGTGCGCTATCACCGTAAAGCGATTAAGCTCGACGATCTGCCGCGCTTTACCTTGTTTAAGAAGAAACAGTTCCTGCCACTGATTCAGCTATTACGCCTTGGCGTATTACTCAATAATCAACGTCAGGCTACCACCACGCCGCCAACATTGACGCTGATTACCGATGACAGCCACTGGACCCTGCGTTTTCCGCATGACTGGTTTAGCCAGAACGCGCTGGTATTGCTTGATCTGGAAAAGGAACAAGAATACTGGGAAGGCGTGGCTGGCTGGCGACTAAAAATTGAAGAAGAAAGCACGCCTGAAATTGCGGCTTAATATGAAATGAAAACGGGCCAACATGTTATGTTGGCCCAAATAAATTACGCGCTTTCCCGGACTGGCTCTCTTTCACCCAGTATCGCCACTAACGGCTGAGGTTCACCAATCAAAAATCCTTGCAGATAATCAATACCTAAAGAATGCACCGCTTTGCGAATCTCTTCATTTTCAACATATTCCGCAACCACTTGCATTTTCTTCATTCGCGCCAGATGACAAATTGACGCCACTATCTGGTAATCCAGACTATTCGAGGCAATATTGCGTATGAAGCTGCCATCAATTTTTAATAAATTGGCATTCACATTTTTTAGCCGCGCATAACTGGCGTAGCCGGTGCCGAAATCATCAATTGCAATTTGACATCCTAACTCCTGAAGATGCAGCAACGTATTCTGCGCCTGCTTAACATTGGTCAGGGTATTACTCTCGGTTACCTCAAAGATAAGCTGCCACGCTTCTATTTGATATTTACTTAAAAATTTACTGATATCTAAAGGGAAACTCGCCTGACAAACGGAAGTTGGCGACAGGTTAATAGCAAACCGACGAGCTGGCATTTTTTCTCTATTTTCTGCCATAAATTGCAGTGTATGCTCGATAACCCACATGTCGATACTGGACGATAAGCCAAACTCATGCGCGACCGGTAAGAAATTGTCAGGATTGATGAGTTCGCCATTATCTCCTTTCATGCGCAGCAGAATTTCATGATAAACATCACCGCGCACCCCTGTAATCGGCTGAGCCATCAGGCAAAAATCGTTATGCTCAAGCGCCTGTTGTAGCCGATTCATCATCGCCACCTTGTCTTTCAATTCACGTTGTAAATACATTGCCCCGCGACGCTGCATATTTTCCGGAGTATTGGTCACGATAGAAAGTTCGGCAACCGTATTTAGCTCTCCCAGCAGCAGATATATATGATTAACCGGTGAGCGGACATAGCAATAACTGACGCCAATCTGAGGCTGTAACGGCATTCCATCCCAAAAGAAACGAAACTGCTTCAGATGATTATCCAGCGTGGTAATGCGCTCCTGGTATGATTCTGTATTCAGTCGCAACGCAAGGTCGTTACCGGAAAGCTGATAAACAGCTTCGCCCGGTTCCAGCAACGGTGTCAGCCAGTGTGAAAGTTTTTGTTTATATTGAATGCGTAGCATGATGCCATAGTTCTTTACCAGCATTTCCATGCCGGGGATGCGTAAATAACATAGCGCGGACCAGGGAGCATCACGCAATGCGCGATTCAGGGCACGAATGTTTGGCAGATGAACAACCGGATCCACATATGCAAGCCGTTGAATGCGTCTGACCACCGCTCGCTGACGGGTTGCCAGAACAGCCATATAATTCACAATAAAAGAAAATACCAGATAACTGGAGGAAGTTATGGTCAGTTGCGTGGTATATCCAGGATAAAGGGGAATGTAATTCTGATAGCTGTGAATGCTGATCATCAGCACTACCGCCCAGAGCAGTGATATAAACTTATAGCCATAGCGCATTGCTCCCCACATCATCAGCGGTAGCAATAACGATAACGTATAGTTGGTGCTAAAAATTGTGCTTTTTTCATTTAATGGCATACATAGCAACAACAACAACGCACCCAATGCAAGCAACCAGATCGCAAATTCTTTTTTGGTAACCTTTTTGTCAACCTGCTGTTTTAATTGCGAATAATAGCTACGTAAATAAAACGGATTCCGCACCACCCGAATGATGAAGTAGCACAGTGGGACGCCGATAAGATTACCTACCAGCAAGGCCTGGTAATTGATTAATGTCCCGAGGTTAAAGGGCATAACCCCTACCAGATTATCTCTGCTCGCCAGTAACCCTACAAATGCCGCAAACTGGAAAAGTACCAGAAACAACGTTGCAGGAAAAACAATCTGCCAGAAAATTCGCTGGGAAATTAAGCGGATATCACCATGTGAAACGTTGTTACGCCGGGGAGAAAAGACCCTGTAACCGCCCCAACAAATAATAATAATGATAATAAAATTAGCTGTTAAGGAAAGCGTTTCATAAAGGCCAAGCTCCGCATACTTACGAACAAAAATGCCTAATGCTATACCCGGTAATGCAGCCCAGCTAAAAAACATCATCATGCTGATCATCAGAGCCAAGGGCAGATAAAAGAGAAAGACTTCACCGGAGGAAATATGCGCAAAAGTATTTATTTGTGCGAAAATGGGCAAGATTAAAGAAGGCAGGATCAGCGGAAGCCCCCACCATTTATCACGTATTTTTATATAAGTTGCATTCAGTTTCATAGATGCTCAACAGAATTCCCCACATCCTGAAAGGGGTGTATTCAGACAGGCATCCCACCTGAATTCGACGGATGATTATTCATCACTATAGAGAGTATCGATTCTAAGTGTCATATGAAAGTTCCAATTGATATATATCAAACAAAATAACCATGATTAATGAATTATTACGTTTATCATGTTAAGCCATCATTATTACATCATTGTTGTAAATAATTAAATCAATTTCCATAACATTAGAATATGTATCCGCTGACGCTTTTTTACATAATAGAGAATTGACCATTTTGCCCAGGTGTGCCTTAATGTAAGTACCGTCCACAGTGTGGGACATACTTCAAGGAACCTTTTGTGAGTCAGGCAACCAGTATGCGAAAACGACACCGATTTAACAGTCGCATGACCCGTATCGTACTGCTCATCAGCTTTATCTTCTTCTTTGGTCGCTTTATCTACTCGTCCGTGGGTGCCTGGCAGCATCATCAGAGCAAAAAAGAAGCGCAGCAATCCACTCTCTCTATCGAATCCCCGGTACAACGTTAGCGGTTACCTTCTCCATTTTAACTTAACAAGACGGCGCATTGCTGCCCGATGTTTTTGCTCTTTGTAGTTAACAAAGCGGCAGGCATTCTTTCACCTTAAATTTCACCCATTGTCCCGACTGACGTAGATCCTGCCTTAGAAGGCATAAGCTCTAAATTAATACATATATTTAAATTATATTTATTTAATAATTTATTTCTCGCATGAATTTTCATAAATTTAATCTATTACTTTATACGCAATACATTTACTTTGCTCTTTTGATGATCTTAAATATCTTATTTTTCGTAATGTGTATAACAAGGAATAGTGATGAAATTTAAAAAATGTCTTCTGCCTGTGGCAATTTTAGCGTCATTCACCCTGGCTGGATGCCAGTCAAACGCTGACGATCATGCCGCCGATGTTTATCAAACCGATCAACTGAATACAAAACAAGAAACCAAAACTGTTAATATTATTTCTATTCTTCCTGCCAAAGTTGCCGTAGACAACTCACAAAATAAACGGAATGCACAAGCCTTCGGCGCACTTATTGGCGCAGTCGCTGGCGGCGTTATTGGCCATAACGTCGGCTCCGGCAGTAACTCTGGAACGACGGCAGGTGCAGTTGGCGGCGGAGCCGTAGGTGCGGCGGCAGGTTCTATGGTGAATGATAAAACCTTAGTGGAAGGTGTTTCTTTAACATACAAAGAAGGCACCAAAGTGTATACCTCCACCCAGGTGGGTAAAGAGTGCCAGTTCACGACGGGTTTAGCCGTTGTTATTACCACTACGTATAACGAAACGCGTATTCAGCCAAATACAAAATGTCCTGAAAAAAGCTAATAATCAGGAGGATTCATGAAGAAGGTTTTACTTTGCGCCATCTTAGCCGCCTTAAGTAGTTCAACTTTCGCCTCTTCATTACAGGATCAACTCTCTGCTGTCGCAGAAGCGGAACAGCAAGGTAAAAATGAAGAGCAAAGGCAGCATGACGAATGGGTAGCGGAGCGCAACAGGGAAATCCAGCAAGAGAAGCAACGGCGTGCAAATGCCCAGGCCGCCGCTAACAAAAGAGCGGCAACGGCAGCGGCAAATAAGAAAGCTCGTCAGGATAAACTGGACGCCGAAGCCACTGCGGACAAAAAGCGCGATCAAAGTTATGAGGATGAGCTGCGCAGCTTAGAGATTCAGAAACAAAAAATGGCGCTGGCGAAAGAAGAAGCCCGCGTTAAGCGAGAAAACGAATTTATCGATCAGGAACTGAAGCACAAAGCCGCGCAAACCGATGTTGTGCAGTCAGAAGCTGATGCTAACAGGAATATGACTGAAGGCGGTCGCGATTTAATGAAGAGCGTAGGTAAAGCAGAAGAGAATAAATCGGACAGTTGGTTTAATTAATCGATGTTAGTAACTTCAAGCCTATAATTCTTGAGGATAAAAAACCCTCTGTAGTAACAGAGGGTTTTGTTCATTCATAGTGCAGGGTCAAATCATTCCCACTCAATAGTCGCAGGCGGCTTGCCGCTGATGTCATACACCACGCGGGAAATACCGTTCACTTCATTGATAATGCGATTGGAAACACGACCGAGGAAATCGTACGGCAGGTGCGCCCAGTGTGCGGTCATAAAGTCGATAGTTTCGACAGCACGCAGAGAAACAACCCAATCATACTTACGACCATCGCCCATTACGCCAACGGAACGAACTGGCAGGAAGACAGTGAACGCCTGGCTGACTTTGTCGTACAGATCCGCTTTACGCAGCTCTTCAATGAAGATGGCATCCGCACGGCGCAGCAGGTCGCAGTACTCTTTCTTCACTTCGCCCAGAACACGAACGCCGAGACCCGGCCCCGGGAACGGATGACGGTACAGCATGTCGTACGGCAGGCCCAGCTCCAGACCAATCTTACGCACTTCGTCTTTGAACAGCTCTTTCAGCGGTTCAACCAGGCCCATCTTCATCTCTTTCGGCAGGCCGCCAACGTTGTGGTGAGATTTGATAACGTGCGCTTTACCGGTTGCAGACGCGGCAGATTCAATAACGTCAGGATAGATAGTTCCCTGCGCCAGCCACTTCACATCTTCCAGTTTCAGGGCTTCTTCATCGAATACTTCAACAAAGACACGACCGATGATTTTACGTTTTGCTTCCGGATCGTTTTCGCCAGCCAGTGCTGACAGGAAGCGATCTTCTGCCGGAACGTGAACAATGTTCAGGCCGAAGCGATCGCCAAACATATCCAGAACCTGCTCTGCTTCGTTGAGACGCAGCAGGCCGTTGTCGACAAATACGCAGGTCAGGTTTTTACCAATTGCACGGTGCAGCAGCATCGCAGTAACGGAAGAGTCCACGCCACCAGAGAGGCCAAGGATCACTTTATCGTCACCCACCTGCTCGCGGATGCGGGCTACCGCGTCGTCGATAATTTTCGCCGGTGTCCACAGGGCTTCACACTGGCAGATATCACGCACAAAACGCTCCAGCATACGCATACCCTGACGGGTGTGAGTCACTTCCGGGTGGAACTGCACACCATAGAAGCGTTTTTCTTCGTTAGCCATAATGGCAAACGGGCAGCTTTCGGTGCTGGCTACGGTGACGAAATCTTGAGGAATCGCAGTTACCTTATCACCGTGGCTCATCCACACGTCAAGCAGCGGTTTGCCATCTGCGCTTAATGCATCTTCGATACCATGAATCAGCGCGCTATCAGTTTGTACTTCAACCTGCGCATAACCAAATTCACGTTCGTTAGAGGCTTCAACATGACCACCTAACTGCATCGCCATAGTCTGCATACCATAGCAAACGCCAAATACCGGTACGCCTGCTTCAAAGACATACTGCGGCGCACGCGGGCTGTTTTCTTCGGTGGTACTTTCCGGGCCGCCGGAAAGAATAATGCCGCTTGGATTGAAGTCACGAATTTGTGCTTCTGTCACATCCCACGCCCACAGTTCGCAGTAAACACCCAGTTCACGCACGCGGCGCGCAACCAGTTGAGTGTACTGAGAACCGAAGTCCAGAATGAGGATGCGATGCTTATGAATGTTTTCCGTCATTGACGCTTATTCCGAGGCAAGTGAAACAGATAATATAAATCGCCCGACATGAAGTCGGGCGAAGAGAATCAGGAGCCCAGACGGTAGTTCGGGGACTCTTTGGTGATGGTCACGTCGTGAACGTGGCTTTCCTGAATGCCCGCACCGCTGATACGTACAAACTCCGCTTTAGTACGCAGTTCGTCGATAGTACCACAGCCGGTCAGCCCCATACAGGAGCGCAGGCCGCCCATCTGCTGGTGGATGATCTCTTTCAGGCGGCCTTTGTACGCAACGCGACCTTCGATACCTTCCGGCACCAGTTTGTCAGCGGCATTGTCGCTCTGGAAGTAACGGTCAGAAGAACCTTTGGACATTGCGCCCAGAGAGCCCATCCCACGGTAAGATTTGTAAGAACGCCCCTGGTAGAGTTCGATTTCACCCGGAGATTCTTCAGTACCTGCCAGCATAGAACCTACCATCACCGCGCTTGCACCAGCAGCGATAGCTTTCGCAATATCGCCAGAGAAACGAATACCACCATCAGCGATAACCGGAATACCGGTGCCTTCCAGGGCTTCTACTGCATCAGCAACGGCAGTGATCTGCGGAACACCTACACCAGTAACGATACGAGTCGTACAAATAGAGCCAGGACCGATACCGACTTTAACCGCGCTGCAACCTGCTTCTGCCAGCGCGCGAGCACCAGCAGCCGTTGCCACGTTGCCGCCGATGATTTGCAGATCCGGATATTTAGCACGGGTTTCACGGATACGCTGCAGAACGCCTTCAGAATGGCCGTGAGAGGAGTCGATCAGCAGAACGTCAACGCCTGCGGCAACCAGCGCATCAACACGCTCTTCGTTTCCAGCACCCGCGCCAACCGCTGCGCCAACACGCAGACGACCTTGTTCATCTTTACACGCGTTCGGTTTACGTTCCGCTTTCTGGAAGTCTTTCACGGTGATCATGCCGATCAGGTGGAATTCATCATCAACCACCAGCGCCTTCTCAACGCGTTTTTCGTGCATTTTTGCCAGCACAACTTCGCGGGCTTCACCTTCACGCACGGTCACCAGACGCTCTTTCGGCGTCATGTAAACGCTAACCGGTTGGTTCAGATCGGTCACAAAACGCACGTCACGACCGGTGATGATGCCGACCAGTTCGTTTTCTTCAGTAACGACCGGGTAGCCCGCAAAGCCATTACGTTCAGTCAGTTCTTTCACTTCGCGCAGCGTCGTGGTTGGAAGAACCGTCTGTGGGTCAGTCACCACGCCAGATTCGTGTTTTTTCACACGGCGAACTTCTTCAGCCTGGCGTTCAATAGACATGTTTTTGTGGATAAAGCCGATACCGCCTTCCTGAGCCAGAGCAATAGCCAGGCGCGCTTCCGTTACGGTATCCATTGCTGCGGAGAGCATAGGGATATTCAGACGAATAGTTTTCGTCAGCTGGGTGCTGAGGTCAGCAGTATTCGGCAGAACGGTAGAATGAGCAGGAACGAGGAGAACGTCGTCAAATGTGAGAGCTTCTTTAGCGATACGTAGCATGGGCAATATCTCGACCAGAGTGGTTAATAAATATTGCCGTGGCATTATACAGAGCGTAACCGATTGCATCTACCCCTTTTTGCAAATAATGCTTGCTATCCCCAGAAGGCGGGTTACTATCGATTGAATAACTTGCTGATTTAGAATTTGATCTCGCTCACATGTTACCGTCTCAATCCCCTGCAATTTTTACCGTTAGCCGCCTGAATCAAACGGTTCGTCTGCTGCTTGAGCAGGAGATGGGACAGGTGTGGATCAGCGGTGAAATCTCGAACTTCACACAACCGGCCTCCGGTCACTGGTACTTTACGCTCAAAGACGATACCGCCCAGGTTCGCTGCGCGATGTTCCGCAACAGCAACCGCCGGGTTACCTTTCGCCCACAGCACGGGCAACAGGTTCTGGTTCGCGCCAACATTACGCTGTATGAGCCGCGCGGTGATTATCAGATTATCGTCGAGAGTATGCAGCCAGCCGGTGAAGGCTTGTTGCAACAGAAATACGAACAGCTAAAAGCGAAGTTGCAGGCTGAAGGTTTGTTCGATCAGCAACTAAAAAAACCTCTCCCCTCCCCCGCGCACTGTGTCGGTGTGATTACATCCAAAACCGGCGCGGCGCTGCACGATATTTTGCATGTGTTAAAACGTCGAGATCCTTCTCTGCCGGTGATTATTTACCCTACCGCCGTACAGGGCGATGATGCGCCGGGGCAAATCGTTCGCGCAATTGAACTGGCGAACCTGCGCAACGAATGCGACGTCTTGATCGTCGGTCGCGGCGGCGGTTCGCTGGAAGATTTGTGGAGTTTTAACGACGAGCGCGTGGCGAGGGCGATTTTTGCCAGCCGTATTCCGATTGTCAGCGCCGTCGGTCATGAAACCGATGTGACTATCGCCGACTTTGTTGCCGACCTACGCGCACCAACCCCCTCTGCCGCCGCCGAAGTGGTGAGCCGCAATCAGCAGGAGTTACTGCGCCAGGTGCAATCTTCCCGCCAGCGGCTGGAAATGGCGATGGATTATTATCTCGCCAACCGTACCAGGCGCTTTACGCAGATCCACCATCGTTTACAGCAGCAACATCCGCAGTTACGTCTGGCGCGCCAGCAAACCATGCTGGAGCGGCTGCAAAAGCGGATGAGCTATGCACTGGAAAATCAACTCAAACGAGTCGTGCAGCAACAGCAACGGCTTGAACAGCGTCTGAATCAGCAAAATCCTCAACCACGCATTCATCGCGCGCAGACTCGCATTCAACAACTGGAATATCGCCTGGCAGAAACTCTGCGAGCACAGCTTAGTGCCACGCGTGAACGCTTTGGTAATGCAGTGACACATCTGGAAGCCGTGAGTCCACTATCCACGCTGGCGCGTGGCTATAGCGTCACCAGCACCGCCGATGGAACAGTGCTAAAGCAGGTTAAGCAGGTGAAAACGGGCGATACGTTGACCACGCGGTTAGGTGATGGCGTGGTGATTAGCGAAGTCAGTGCTGTAACAAAAACGCGTAAACCGCGTAAGAAAGCGGCTAATCCGTAGGCCGGATAAGATGCGCCAAGCATCGCATCCGGCACAGGCTCTCGCTCATGCCGGATGCGGCGTAAGTGTTACTGGAAGCAGGTGGCAAACCCTGATGTCGTCGCCGGGGAGATTGCACAGTCCAATGAGCCCGCAGGTTCAATGATACCGCAATAGAGGCTGCCAGAGCGGCTTTGCGATAAATACGGGAAGCTGGGCGATGACGGCCATCCCAACGCGCTAAAGCTGGAATGCAGCGTTTGCAGTTCGCTGTATTCCGGTGCATTCCCCAGTCTGCCGCACTGTTTCGCCAGATCCCATTTACTGCTGTCAACCGTATGCGCCAGCGCCCAGATTTCATTATTGACGACCGGCGTTACCGCTGCGACAGCATTCGACGACAGTTCTGACTTCAGCAACGGACGGTGCAATGTTTTGCCGCTTACCGTCTCGGTGTCGCTCATATTCCCCCAGAAGTAGGCACTTGCCACGTTCGGGCTGGTCACTACTGTGAAAATGGCATCCATCGTCGCGGTGATGCTGGTGTTATCGGTCAGCGTCACCGTCAGCGGCGTTTTATATCCAGGCGTATTATCCTGTTTAATCATAAACGTCGCCGTACCGTCAGAACCGGTGGTTCCCTGAAGTGTATTACCGCTATCGGATAACGTGACCATCGCGCCAGTGGACGGCTGAACGCGCAGGTCATCCATCGCCGCCACGTCGCCATACAAAGTCGCCCCTGGGTTGCGTGGCACGGCATCACCGCGCGTCAGTGTAAAGGCCACGTTCGGCACCGGTTTCCCGGCGCTGTCTTTCACTGTGACTGTCACCGGCATAGATTCCCCTTTCTTCACCTTCGCAGCCTGAGTGGTAGCGTCAAATACCGTTGAGGTGAGCGTTACGGTAGACACCGAAACGTTAGGGTTCAGCAAGCAGGCCTGCAATGCACGGCTTCTGCTCGCCGCCTCAGCCTGGCCATTATACAAATCGACAGTCGCGCATCTGTTGGCTCCGCTGGTATCACACGTCGAGTCCACTGCCCACCAGGCATATCCCGATGACTCCACCGGCCAGCCGGTATCAGCCACCAATGTTCCATTGGGATGACGGTGATACAGCGATATAAGTTGCTCGTTGGTCGGCCAGCGCGCGGCCTCACACGCCGCCGTGCCGCTACGTTCCCTTTCCTGAACAGTAGGCACAAGCCAACTTTCACTATTTAAATCCTTAACGTGAACGCCTGAGGTGTTCGTTAACTCAGCCTTTATTTTAGGCCGCACAAAAACGGTGCCATCTGCCGCCGTCACCATTTCCGCCATATGCCCCCACATGTTGGCTACGCTAACGTCCGGGCTGGTGAGAACCGTGAAAATTGCGTCCAGCGAGTCGGTTAGCATAGGGCTACTGCCAAGTGCTGATGCGGTTATCGGTGTTCTAAGACCGGTCGAGCTATCCTGGTGAAGATTCAGCGTCGCTTTACCCTGAGCATCGGTCTGAATAACCAGATAACTGGTATTACTCCGACCATTCATGCTGGCGCTTTGTATGGTTTGTGCTGGGTTGAACGTATCGGCCACCAAATCATCCGTCGTTACCGTTTCGCTGAGCGATGTGCCCGCACGATTGTAACTGGCGGCACGCAAAATCCCCACCGACTCAAATGCCGCAGGAGAGCCATCTGGTCGGGTCACCGTAATCGTCAGCGGCAGCGGTGAGCCTTTATGCGCTTTTCCGGCCGGCAACGAACTATCCCAGTTTTCCGCCGCCGTGGTCAGGGTAATTTTGCCTACCGACTCCGCACTCTCCAGGCAGGTCTGGAAGTTGAGATCTGTAGCATCTGAAGCTGCCTGCCCAGTCGTTCCCGATTTGAGATTAATGTACTGATAACTGATCTTCGCTGTGCCTGGACTAGTGACTACGCTTCGCGACCAGAAGTACGGTCTTGGCAATGTTGACTTATCCAGCGGCCAGCCCTGTGCCGTTTCAATGGTTCCCGAAGGATACGCTTCATATAACGATTGCAAATCGTTAATAGACGGCAGTTTATCTTTACAACCTCCCTGCATACCACTCAGCGCATTAGCGATAGTCAGTCGCTGCCAGTTCTCATTGTTGACAATAAGCCCGTTTGAAGAACCTGCCTCCACTTTTAACAATGGACGTTTAAATACCTTGCCGTTATGTGCTGTTAAGGTTTCCGGCATATGCCCCCAGAAATTCGCTTTTGGCGTATCCGGGCTGGTGATGGCAGTGAAAATAGCACTCAGGGTATTCGACGTTATTGCGCTACCGTCATCGATTTCCGCCGTCAGTGGAATACGCGTCCCCTTCCCATTATTGGGCTGATATAGCGTAAATGTCGTCGAACCATCAGCCCCAGTCACGCTGTAATATTTATTGCCATCATCAAGGTAGTCGCTACTGTTACTGTAGCTGTCCCCTACATGTAACAACCGTGACTGGTTATCCATGCTAATCGAATTCGGGTTACGGGGCAGTGTGATACCATGATTCAGCGTAAACGGTACATAGCCCAGCGGGTTACCCTGCGCATCTCGGGTCGTCACTACCATAGTGATTTGATCCCCGACTTTGTTGTAATCCGTTCTGACTTTTACCGCATCGTTACCATCATATTTAGCCGCCTGGGCTGACCTCAACTCAATGGTGCTAACCGACGGGTTTGCCGTTGTCTGACAGGTCAAATACCCGTTGTCCGTTGCCGCCAGACTACTGCTGGTGCCGCCGTTAAGCTGCACGCCTTTGTATTTACGATCGCCAATACTGTTCTGGTCCGGCGTACTGGAGTCATAGGATTTCAGTATCGGCCAGCCGTCAACCGAGTGCCCGTGCCAGGCGCCAGAGAGCGCGACCAGCGAGTTCATGGAGGGGACATAATCCGTACCACAGCCGCCATTACTGTTCTTCGCTGCCTGCGCTTCTGTAAACAGCGCCCAGATTTCGTTATCTTCTTCCGGCCCCTTGCGTTTATTGCCGGGGCTACCGGTCAACTCTGAAAACAGGATCGGGCGCTTAAACGTCAGACCACCTGCCGTTAGCGTTTCCGGCATGTGCCCCCACATTTTTGCTTTTGCACTATCCGGGCTGGTGACGACGGTGAAAATGGTATCCATCGATGCATTTTTTGTTGGATCGGAATAGAGCGCAGCGGTGAGTGCCGTTTTCGTGCCATAGGTATCCGGGCGCGTAATGTTGAGTATTTTACTGCCATCGCTACCTGTCAGGGCGGCATACGCCGTAGCGGTATCATTGAGCGCCATTTCATCTGGCAGACCAGCATCAACCACCACCGATGAGACAACCCCATCGCTGCTGCCTGCCGTATGACGCTCACCTGGGCGGGTATAGCCATCACCGCGTTTCAGGGTAAACGGCATATCTGCCATCGGGTTACCGGCAGCATCTTTTACCGTCACTTTCACCTGCAACGTCTCGCCCTTTTTCAGCTTCGCTGCGTTAAGCGAACTGTTCCACTGCGCCTGGTTCACAACTTCAAGCATGATGATACTTGCAGGCGGATTAGCGGTAGCTAAACACGTCATATACGTTGGCGTGGTATTCGCACTCTCTATACTGCCGTTATTCAACCAGACCGCCGCCAGATGCGGCACTTTATCGACAGGTGTGCTGCTCCAGTACTCTTCACGCTGGGTTGGCCAACCGTGAACCGTCTGGATAGTATTATTGTCGTTGGCGGCATAAAGCATATTTAGCTGTTCTTTGCGCGGCACTTTATTGACTCCGCAACCGCCCGCCGCCGTATTTTCAATATCCGCCTGCGCCACGCGTACCCAGGTTTCGTTATTTTCAGCCAGTTGACTGGTTTCACCACTGACTTCATTAATCAGTTTTGGGCGTTCAAAGGTTAGCGACCCAACGGTGATGGTGTTATCCATGTGACCCCACATTTTCGCACCGGTCACATCCGGGCTGGTGGGAACGGTAAAGATCACGTAGTAGTTGATTGTGTTCGGCAGCACGGAATTGGTCGGTGTGACGATAAGTTTGGTTCTTAAACCTACCCCCTGCGGCTGCTCGATAACGACGGTCGCCATGCCCTGCGCGTCCGTGGTGCCAGAGTAGACCATCGAAGGCTGTGAGGTGCCATATTGCGTGCCGTTCAGGGTTATCGCACCATTGCTGGGATCGCTATAGTCGGTTGCCTTTCCTTCTCTATCAAGGCTGATATCTTTCGTGATAGTAAAGTCAGCATAAGGGATGGGCGCATTATTTTGACCATTGACTGTACGCACCGTCATGGTGATTTTTTCGCCGACTTTTGCTCTTGCCTGTTTAGAGGTGGGTGAAACATCTTTATCGGTTTCCACCACCACCCGCGCAATCAGTTCGTTGGCAGAACAGGAGAGATAGTTGGGTTTAAAACCGGAATAGGTATCCACTCCCCCCGTTCCCAGGTCTACAGACGAATGCAATTCGGCTTGCTGGGCGGCGGTAAGATAATCATAGTTTGCCGTCGGCCAGCCATGTTCAGTGCCTATCGTATTTCCCTGATGACCCGCAAATAAAATCTCCAGAGAACTTTGCGAGGGAATATGCCCCACACCGCATTCCGCCTGCATACTGGTATTCTGGTCAAACAACGCCCAGTCTTCATTATTTTCACGCATCACCCCTACTTCATGCGTCGTTTCATCCGCCAGGCGTGGCCGTTTATAGAGATTCCCCTCCGCCATAATCCCACTGCCCATATGGCCCCACATGCGGGCATATTCGCTGTCCGGGCTGGTGACCACGGTGAAGATGACGTCTTTGGCATCCGATGCGTTATAGTTACTACGCATCGCCGCCGTGATGTGTGTTTTCACACCAACGCCGTCTGGCTGACTTAACGTCAGTGTGGCCTGGCCATTAGCGTCAGTAATCCCTTCGTAATTATGCGCATCTACCTGTTGTAGGTTGGTGCCACCACTGATTTGAACCGGGTGCGTCTCCCAGGTGGGATTGGATTGATTTTTACGGTTAACGCCGTCGTCCAGATGCAAAGAGAAATAGTAATACGCTAACGGCTGATCGTTATTTTTGTTGTCAGTAATAGTCAGACGCATGATGGCGTCTTCCCCAACCTTCGCTTTCATCGCCTGCGCCGTATCATTAAAACTCGCGGGCGTGAGAACAATTTTCGGTTCGACGTCCGGAGCTTCTTTATCGACACAACTGACCAGGAATTTCGTCGCATCTGGTTTTTGCGCCTCGCTACGGTTAGAAACGTCAGCCGCGTGGTGCATTCCACTTGCCCCCGCCAGCGAAGACCAGTAATAGTTTCCCTGCATTGGCCATCCCGCCACTTCCTGAATCGAGGTGGGAATGACCGTTGCCAACGCGCCGAACTGACGCATACCCGGCAAAATGTCACAGTGGTTATCAGCCCCACTCCAGACAAACGTGGACCAGGTTTCATTGTGATCGTCTGCGGTGCCATCCTCATTGCTGACTTCCGCCGCCAGTTTTGGTCGGCTGAAGGTGTACTGCTGCGCTTTCAGCGTATCCGGCATGTGACCCCACATACTGGCGACCGCAACGTCCGGGCTGGTCAGAACGGTAAAAATCACTGCCGTTTCGCTGGTTTGTGTAATGCCTGGCAGACTGACAACCAGCGGAGTTTTTACGCCTGGTCCGGCAGGCTGCGTGACGGTGACGGTCGCGGTGCCGTTGGCATCGGTTGTGCCGTGATACTCTGTTGTGGTCGTGGTAAGTTCCGTGCTATCGATGCTCACCGGGCCGGTGTTATTGACAACATCCTGGCGATTCCTTGCGTCTTTCCGTTTGATAACAAAGGGAAGATTTCCTGTTGGGTTACCCTCGCAGTTTTTGGTGGTCACCGTTAAGGTTATCGTACTGCCGACGGTGGTTTTTGCTGCCTTTAGCGTATCGTCATAACCACTGACGCTTGCACTCACTAAATCACCCTGGGCTGCGGCAATATTGAGCGTCACCTGCTTTTCGTTCAACAACACCGAACCCTGATTTGGCACGCCGGTCAGGGTAAAAAGATTCAGCGTCGGAAGCGTTTCTTTAGAGTCAAACTGTGGAATGACTACCAGCTTATGCCCCGCCAGGTTTTGCGCGCAGAAGGAGCGATCGGCGCGAGGCTGCGGGTCGAGCGGCACATCAGACGTGGCAGCCTCCGCCCATACCAGCGAAACGTCAGGTAGCGTTTGGTTTTGCCAGCGCAGCAGCGGCGGAGTGCTGAACATGTCACCTTCGGTATCGCCCGGGTTAATTAAAATCATACTGGTTGCGCTGGCATCCACGCTGAAGTTCCCCGGCATGGCCGTACTGGCGACATTATGCTCTTTGGCGGGATCAAGCTGGATACTGCCCTGATAAACGGGCACACTGGCGCTGTCTGCTATGGGAGGGGTGCCATTTATGGCATCCGTTGAAACGGCGGTATGTTGCCACTGGCTCCCTTTCAATGCCGCTACTGCTGGCGTAGCCAGAGTAAGCATTAAACATGCCATCACCATTTTTACGCGTTTCAATTTCCCGTCCATGAGTGAAACCTGCCCGTTAACGTTACTTTCTTACCTCAACCCACTTTGCTTAACGTTGGCTAAGCAAAGTGTGCGGAAAAGCACCATTCCCATACGGGAATGGTGCCGGTAAAGATTATTTTCTCTGGTAGTCGATAGACAAACCGTAGCCCTGAACACCGTCTGCGCCAATAGTGAGGCCGCCTTCGGAATAGTCGAAAGAGGTCTTCGCTTCGGCGTTGGTAACCGGGATGACCAGGTCGTTGTTGTTGTGGCTCGGGTTGACAATCCCGCCGTTAGTACCCAACTGCAAACTGGTGCCTGTAAAGCGCCAGCGG
The DNA here is from genome assembly GCF_005280595.1 of Escherichia sp. MR. Lineage (NCBI taxonomy): Bacteria > Pseudomonadati > Pseudomonadota > Gammaproteobacteria > Enterobacterales > Enterobacteriaceae > Escherichia > Escherichia sp. MR. Next base: position 105,718 of record NZ_SZVK01000004.1, read on the forward strand.
TAGTTGTACTGGTTGGTAACTTCTTCACCCGTATCATAGGTTCCATTGCTGTTTCCATCTTTCCACAGCATGACCTGATAGGTGGTATTGGTTTTGAGTTTGGTTGCTTTGCCCAGCAGGTTGGTATTAACGCCCTGTTCATGAATGACCACTTTAACCGCATCATCAAACACCGGACCTTCAGGAATATCATCGCTGTCAGAACCACCACCAGCATTTGTCGAGAGGTCAAGCATCACCAACTGTTCTGCGACGTTAGGGTCACCGGTTGTGGTGGTTGGTGTGATCTTCAAGCCGATGTATCGATCCGCATCTGCTGCAGCGATGGTGTAAGTGTCACTGCCAACTGTACCAATCTCTCTTGGGTCACCACCCGCTTGATCTTTGTAGCTCATCCATTGCAGCGTGGCTTTTGTCGCTGTGTTGTTGTCATCAAGATCGCCCTGGGTATCGCCAATGGCCCAGTTTGCCGTTAACTTATCGCCAACATGAAATTGCTTTTCGCCATCCGTTGAAGCAGTTCGCGCACCGCGATCAATAGTAATAGTCACATGAGATTTATCAGCATCGCTCGTTTCTGTCGCGCTACGAGTTATCCACGGCACTGTACCCTGAATCGTTCCGGTTGATTGCGTCTCTGATTGCCACTGACCAGCTCTTAGATTACCCTGCCCTTCTGCCATGGCTGCTGGTACTGCGCAGTACCCTGCTAAAGCCAGCGCCAGCGCAACTTTGGTCATCGGTCGCTTTAAATAATGTTTCATTCAACTCTCTCCTTGATTAATATCCAGTGACTGGCCGATCGGCCATTACGCCGATCTAGTGCTTGCTGTAAACCACACGTAATCCATACCCTTGCACGCCATCTTGTTTTTGGGCACCAAATTTCTGCACGGCTTCTTCGTTAGTGGCAGGGATGACAATATCTTCATTGCTGGTATTTGTTTGGGCGCCGGTGTAGCCGTTAACGCTTTGCCCGGTAAATTCCCACTGGTAGTCGTATTGCGTCATTTCCTCTTCCGTCAGTTTTTCCGACTGCTGGAAAACGCCATCTTTGTTGGCATCGCGCCACAAAACAAAGCGGTAGGCGTTATCCACAGGCAAATGCTCTTTCTCATTGTCGATAAGATTGACGGGATTAGTCGCAGATACACAGTAGATAAACGCATTAACATCATTCCCTCCCGCACCAAGGAATGTCACATCCACATAGTTGCTGTCGTCATACGGAGCAGCTTTTGCTTTCCAACGGAAAGTGCCGGGTAACGTACTGGAGAGTGTGACGGTTCCTTTTTCTTTATCTTGTTTGGCGATAAAGACGCAGGGATTCTCGGTTGAACAGGGTTTATTGGTGAGCGTGACTTTTTTATCCTGCGCATCGTAAAGCTGCGGGGAAAGGTTATCTTCTGGCAGTGTATTGCCGTTGCGGTCAGTGTCATCACCGAAGCTGTCAGTGACGTCGAGATCCATCACCACGCCATCAACGCCGTCTGCCTGGGCGCTGGCTTCGTGGCTGTGATTGTTCTCTTCAGGTACATCCGCAATATTGTTGACGATCAGCTCAATTTTACGGTCTTGCTGCACGGTGATTTCCACCACACCGGAATTCTGCCGATTACCCTTTTCATCCTCCAGCGCCAACCGTACCCGCCAGGTATTCAGCTTTTCCTGCTCTGCTTTATCGGAACTGTACTGCCAGGCGGGCAGCACCAGATTCCAGTGGTTGTTGTTACCTTCAGTGATGGTATTCGCTTTAACAACAGGCATGACCAGCGTGCGGGCAGCGTTATTTTTCGCCTGCCACGAGGCGGAAATAATTTTGTAATGATGGTTGATCAGCGCGTTGATGGTCCATTTACATTTTTCCAGTCCAACCGCTTCTTCTGGCGTGTCTTTAATCACACATTCCGGGTGCTCATTGGTGGCGTCCGCTTTAAGCCACAAGGTGACATCAAGTGGGTCTTTTTCTTTGTATTCCAGCACGATAAAGTTATTACGTTCGACGAAGTCATGGCGGCTCCCCATCAGCGAGTGAGCGACTTTGACGTTATCGCTATTCAGTTGATCTTTTAGCGGAACACCGAACTGATAATTAATCGTGGCGTTAACACTAAGATCACTGTTATCTCCAGTGCCTGCTTTATAGTCCGCCCCGACTGTCAATAACGGAACTGGTTGATAGTTCATGCCGAGCGTCACTGCATAGGGATCTTTTTCTAAATTATCGGTGCCGAACAACGCAACTTCGTCACCATAATATTGCTCGAAAACAACTTTGCCCCCCAACTGTGGATAAGAAGGTAGCCAGGCTTCCGCACGAACATCCCAACCACGCGCAGGTCGTTCTAAATAGAAGTCGAAATCTTTTGAATCTTTCCAGTCAGAAAGTGGATGATAATAGTTACCAGAAAGTTTTAAATAATCCGTCCAGGCTTCAGTCCCTAACCCTAAACGGCGATGTCCACGAGTGAAATCATAATCATAAAATATATTTCCACCCAATAACCATTTATCTAAATTATGTCTAACGCCGAAGCCAATATTACCTATCGTGCGTTCCTCTTTACGTTGAGCGGATAACTGGCTGAAATAAACACTTTTTTGAGAATCATATAAAGGAACAAAATAGTCGATTGAACTGCCGTCCAGCGAGCCATCCTGACCGATAGAAAGATTCGAACGGACTTTACCGTATGGAGAAAGCGCACCTTCGATATAAGACTGTGCAGATGAGGTGATTTGCCCTTGCAGATAGCTTCTTGCTTGAGATTCCAGAGCTTCTGGGGTCAGGTTCTCAAATCCCTGCTGGGCGGATTCGGCGACGTAGTTGACACCACGCTCTTTCAAGGATTTACCTTTATTATTTTGTTCTTCTTGTAAGGCAGCTTCGCTTCCCAAATCCGGTAATGAAGAGTCACTTTGCTTAACATTTATCTCTGGTGTCGCATAAGCAGCACCAGAGATAAAAATTAGCATAAAATAGCGTATCCATCGCAACATGCCTTTTCCCTGTAACGATTTTATAATCTGAAATCAGCTTCGGCATTGTATTCCAGATAGTTCAGATATTACACACCAGAAATGCTAAATATATTCTTAAAGTTATAACAATGGGAGTTTGTTCACTCTAATTACGTGTTAAGCTAATAGAAATTGGTTCATTATATTTATACCGGGAATATATAAAAGAAAACATATATTCCCGTGATATTAAGCAGTGGTAAATTCAACGCGCTTTTTAGAAATTAAACCGTGTCCATTCTGGCAGAAATAATCCACCGCGCCACAGGCTTTTAATACCTGTAACGGCTGATGACAGTCAGGGCAAAGCGCCTGAACAGTGAAATCTTTATCGCAAGTTGTGCAGTGAGCCGTCTCGCCATTGCGTTCGAGAGGGTTTTGGCAGACAGGGCAGTTGAGTTCCATATTTGTTCCTCGCGATTGGTTGGGTTTCTCTTCCTGGATGGCAAGAGAAACCCAATAAGTAATTACTTACTTTTCTTAATGTGAAACACAAAAACAACTAAAAACATTTGATTTTAAATGATTTTCTAACAGCTGTCTTTCCATTGGGTACACCCTTGTGTACACATAAAATTGACACTTTATCGATTTTTTGCTTGTTTTTTGCTCCATGCTAAAATCTCTGAGGCATCGAACATTACTCGCCTCTCACCCATTTTAACTGGCTTTGGAAAATCAGGTCTCATCTTCCATCGCTGTAATGTACTTTTGCTAACAGCAAGAAAATCGGCTACCTTTTGCACACTCACGTATCCTTGGCTTGGAATATCAGAGCTGGTGACATCATTCTCCAGTTCTATCCTTGCCTCTTCATGAAAACCAGCCTTCTTTGAAGGTATTTTATGCGGTTTCTCCCGCGCTTTATCTTTTACAGGGTCAGACTCAATTCTGAGCTTTTTGTGTATCTTAAGAGGATGTTTTTTGGCTGGTGGCTCAGGCGTCGGCTCTGGTGGTAAATAGTAATAGTAAGCCCTCACTAAATCTTCTGGTGTCAGTACACCGTAACTCATTGTTTCACGATCCGGACGTAGTTCCAGTACCCCAAATCTAAGCAACTTGTCCATTTCTGCGCTTGTTATTTCGAAGTGTTCTGGCTGATGCAACCGAAGCTGGTAAGTTAACGCTTCTCTGGCTTCTTCAATATCATATTCGGAATGAGGAAAATGTGGCTTGCGAATCATCTATCCACCTGAATATCTATCCAAGCATTAATACAAAAGTAAACAATATAAGTTATAATACAAATAGTAAGTAGTTATCTAGCAATTGGAGTAAGAAATTACATATGGATATGACCATGCAAGAAATACGGACGGATCTAAACCTCTCCCCCAACTATCCGGAAGAAAACCCTTTGCTGGTGGATAATATAACGGAAGAGGTCAGTAACGAAGACATTCGACAACGTCTAGGAATAGATTCTGATTGGATGGATGCGGTAGACACTAGCCAGATAATTTGAGTTCAAGCAATCAACAACGCCCTACAGGTCGTTGTTGATTGTACGTATTTTCGCCACCCGCTCGTTGATTCGTGGTGACCAGTATATTGACTCATACTTGATCTAACCACCAGTAAAGAGCAATATACATATATCTACGCATCGTTAAGAGATAAAAAATGGCTAAAGTTAGTGATAAAAAACAAAGCCAAATTTTTATTAACAGAGTGTACAATGAAAAACATATACAGCACTGTTAAACTTCTTTTGAAAGTTCAATTATACCTGCTGTATTCTTGCCATTTTCCCAACATCGATTAGTCCAAAACACCCCTTTCATGTTCATTGTCTTAATATCAATCACTCGTAATCTGGCTGCACCTTCGTAAAAGCTAGTATCAGTTATTGAAGGTGTATCATTGAAAACTTTAAACATGTATACAAGTTCAAAACTATCATCTTCAGCCCTTACAACCTTACAGTAATTTGAGTAAGTTCTCCCTATTGTGGTATTTCCTTTCATTTTAATTGAAAAAAAATCAGCTTTAATCTCCAGTGGAAACTCAACCTTAGTTCCACCACTGTAATTTGACTCTATTTTACCTATCCATCGCCCATTAAAATCAGGGCAGAATTTATGTTTTAAATAGTCTATATAAAAATACTTCCATAAATACTTACCAAATATAAAAGCCAAAATCGTAATAGTAGTAATAGTATAAGAAACCGACTTCAAAACTGGTTGCCCGAGAAACTCCAAAAAAAACAAAAAAACAATAATAGATATTATAGTAGATATCCCATATTTTATCTTCGATGGTAAAAGCTCCCACATTCTCATGCCCTCCAGAATTTAAGTGTTTTTCTTCTTACTGTACGCGCAGGTTTTACTATTACATGTATAGTTTTAAATCCTATTATTGCCCCATTATGTAAAATCATACATTCCATAGTATGAGACCCCGTATACGAAGTGCCTCGTTTATGACTTTCACTAGGTTTACCTGTGACTGCGTGTCCAATATCATTAGCATCATTTGCTTGTGAGCCAATATTTCTGACTGTCCATTGCGCACTAGAATAGATATTAAAATCATAATGATTACGGATTGTAAAAGTTAGTGAATCCCCTTTATTAACAGTCAATCTATCAGTAATTATTGTTTCAACATGATTACCATTTTTATCATATCTACAAACTGAGATTTCAGGAACATTAACTACCGCAGGCAGACCAGTGCTACCTGTAGCAGAATCTAATGATATTTGTGGGAAGTAATGTTGGAAAAGATTTGAAAAATGGGCTCCCCTTTTAATATCATCGGACTTAATGCAGCTAAGGCATACTTGCTTTAATTCATCAAGTTTTTGATGTGCAAAGCACTCAGCATCTTGAGGCATGGAAATTAAGTTGCTATTATTTAAAGGATTTCTAACTATTAATGTAGATTCTAGTTCCTCGCAAATACTTAACGCCGTATATATAAAACAATCATCTTCTCGCACATGCTGTTTCATATGCTGGGCTACCAAAACATTAATAGCTAATGAGGGTATTTTTTTAAACCCGGTGTTTTGCCACTTTACATTTACCCAAGCTTTGAAGTATCGAACGAGTCGCTTCATTAAAGCTCTGTCAGATTTGTCTTTATAATAATTTGTAATCCAATCCTGAATAGCTTTTGGATCACTGTCACTCCAGCCTTTGTCTGTCGCTAATTTTATCTTAGTATCTGTTTTATAATAAATAGGAGTATCAACAGTAAGAAAAGTAGAGAACTTTAGTCCTTCACAAGCATTTTTTGACTCTTGCAGTTTTGCTTCATTATTAATGGAACAATAAGACAATAGTGCATCCCTCAGCGTTTCCTTAACATCTTTAGAATCAACCCCCTCATTTTCAGCATCGAAAAATAAATATACGCCGATATCGATATCATATGATGAAAACTTATCTACCGGTTTTATCAGCGTATGGCTTTTATATGAACCTTGTAACCAAAATCGCACATCACAGTCAAACGCTTCCTTTAACTCTTGTCTTAGAAATTCTATTAACTCATTTTTCTTTGCAATACCTTTAGATAATATAACTTCAGATAATTGAGTTCTCTGATGAAGTGTGTTTTCTGTATTTGTATCAGCATAAAAAAGGTCACTGCAATTCATATTATTTCCTTTATCGATCGCTTTCAAAGCCAAGGGTAAGAAGCTCTACATCTACACTAGATTACTTATCCAATATGAATCGTGTAGTAGCATTCATCATAAGTCATAGCTTAGTGCTCCTATCTTGATTACCCAGTCACCTGTTTAACAAAAATATCACATTCAAACAAGTAGCCACTATAGATTGTTGATTTCTCCGTCAACAATCATATGTCTCATTATATACCAACCAATTAACGTCCTACTATGTCAGTAATGTTAGCTTTGACCCATAGCCGATTGTTAAGAGTGTTTGCGTCAGGTCAACAATAGTGTTAGATCGAGTACAAATCAGTACTCATGAGGCTACTCATCGTTTAGTACATCCAATTTTAGCCACCTAAAATGCTTTCTAACGCTGTTTTTTTGTCGATATGTATTCTTCACCACTTCACACCGAAAACCTCAAATATCGCTCCTATTACGATTTTTCGCTGACTGGGATTTTTACGCGTCGAGAATAGGTAAAACAGCCAAAAAACGCTTACAGTGTTGACGTTACGTTGCAGGTTTTCGGGCTTTCAGCAATACAATTGTAAGCATCTATACCATTGTTTTTTCCTGTTATTTTTCTTTTTTCCGCCATAATATTGGTTGTTTTTTATACGTCAATTTTTCTATAAGAGTGAATCCTAAACATTGATATTTCTATGGGGTTGCCCTTCATCAAAATTGCGTTTTTTCTAAGACTGTTGATTTTTCATTGAGCTACGCGGATACGCCGCCTCTGGCGGCTTTCTCCCGCGGCAGGTCTTAATCGTCGAATGCGAGTCGCCGCCTTTGGCGGCTTTCTCGCTACTGACGTTTAAGGAGATTATGTTGTGGTTTAATGACTATTTTTGATTAAAAAAAACACAAACGGTCGCAAAACTCTACTACTAATAGTAACTGCGCATCCTTCTCTCTCTGGATATGTTCAAGCGTGCTTTTCTCAGCACCAGCAACAGCGGTTTACTTCTTAACAATTCACAAAGCGTTATCGCCTTCGGTGAGTACTGTCTGGCTTGTAGCGCCTTTCTACGCTCTACCTCTGCGGCTTTTCTGAGGGCTAGCGTTTGTAAGTTGTGGTATGTTTTATCGCTACATGTAACGATGATTGGTTTCACATGTGATCGTTCGAGTGAGTCAGCCAGTGTTCGCTGTATCCTGCGGCGCTGTGCTGGTCTTTTTGCTTTTGACGCTTCAAGTTTCAACTGCGTACGCCGTACTTCAAAGTATCCTGCTGCTTCTGGGGTTATGATCTGCGATGCGTGCGTTGTCCAATTACTGGATGACGCCCATACGGACATTGATAACCAGTCGTACGGGCTTTTTTCTGCTCTGGCATTAAACTCCTTAAGTTTAGTTTTACCTTTTGTAAGGTACGATAGGACCTCAAAGCTGTATACAACTCTAACATTTTGATTTTCAATTAAATTACGGCGACCCTCATATGGCTGGCGCTTTACCCACGCAACCAGCAAGTCTCTCGCTGTATTCTCATCTGGAACTTTCACAATCATGTGTAAATGTAGGGTATCCTGAAACGCTGCCCACTCAACGCAATATATCCACGGAATACTGCGTCTCGTCAGCGAGCGTGTGAATGTGGTTATCGCCGTTTTAAACGTTTCCGGCGTAATGCACTGTGCTGGGCGTAAGGTCAGCATATATGCGTTTCCACCTTGTGTAGCATCCAGATCGATAGAGAGTAGACGTCTTTTGAAGGCTCTAAGCCTGTCAATCGAAAAAGCCACTTTGCGCTTTCTGATGTGGCTGTTTGGGCATGTTTTCTTTCTTTGCCTGTTTTGGTTGCGTGGTTTCATGTAAGCGTCAACAAATGCACCACGCTTGCGCACGATGTGTTGTTCAGCGCGATCCCCGTGATATAATTTCATTGCAAATATGTTCCTAAAATTACCCGCCTGGCAGGGCGGGTTTTTTTATGTCTTACAGGTACTTTTCCCCAATTGCTCGCGTTACCTCTGAGAACGACGATTCAGACACGTCCCCTCTGATCCCCCTAAGTATTCGTAACGCAGACTCAACCTTGCGTAATATCTTCGTGTATCTTGCATTGGTGCGCCATATACAAAGCGTTCCCGCTTTGTCGAGTCGATATTTTACCAAATCCCTTTCTGGAATGTGATATGCACCATCCATTCGCTGTTCGACGGGAACTCCCCAATCATTACGTAACAGTGTTAAAACACGGCTGCGCTCATGTCCACCAGCAGCAGATAAGTATCTATCAAATTGGGCTGGGGTGAGGCTATGACCATCTAACAGAATATCGCGGATCTGTGCGGTAGCTTGGTTTCGTGTTAATACTTCCATCATTCGCCCCTTACAGAAATCGGGCTGCGAATTGGTCGAGATCTGCAACCAACCATACTCTGCGCTTTCTGCCGTTGATAGATTGGATGGTGCAAGTCGGAAAAGCTGGAATGTAACGCTTATATTGGTAAAAGCGTGATAGACAAACGCCAAGATATTGCGCGGACTCTCGCGCGGTAAGGTAATTTTCCATAAAAACGATCCATGTTTATGTTTAGTTCACATTATGGGGCATCCTGCCCCATAAATACTGTACATAATTTTTTCAATTATCCCAAGTCTACAACAAAAAAAATTCCCGCGTAGCAATCCCTATAGTTCGCCCTTGTTCTGTTTCAATTTCATATACGCTAGCTCCACACAAGCTGTATCGCCACCATAATTTCGATCTCCAGCTAATTACAGTTACTATATTTTCTCATGGGGACGACGTTGTAATCTTCACCACTTTCCAGCGTAACCAGCAGTTCAGCCCACTGCTCCAACGCAGCTTTTCTCTCTTCAAAATAGTGGTGGCGATTATAAATACCTTCAACACCGGGTATTTTATGATTAAGACATCTTTCAGCTATTACAGGATCAATCCCCAATGCTGCCATCTGGGTACGCATCGTACGTCGTAAGTCATGAATGCTAAATGGCTCAACATCAGGCATCTCTTTTAATACTGAAGGCAAAACCATATTCAGCGTACTGCGACTAACGTGCGATGTAGTCCTCCCCCTCCTTGCCGGAATTAACCAGCGGCTATTACCAGCAAACAAACGGATTTCCTTGATCCACTCGATAACAGGATCAGCTAGCGGGATGTCTATCTCCTCACCATTTTTTGCTCGATCAGCAGGAAAATGCCAAACCTTTTCATCAAGATTAAACTCCGACCACTCGGCAGCGCATAATTCCATCTTGCGAACACCTAGTGCGAGAATGATTTTAAACGTTAATTCGTTCTCTCTGCTAATCCCCCGCCCCTTACGCAGAGCTTTAAAAAACATTACTAGCTCCTCACGCGTAAGTGCTCGCTTACGCCCTTGCTCTTTCCCACCTGCATCTTTTGAACTAAATGAAATCGCGGGGTTTACTTCAATCATCCCGCGTACAACAGCATAATCAAAAAGACGCTTAAGCATTCTTAGCACGTCATTCGCAACTGTAGGAGAACCACGCTCTAATACATCCTGCAAAACATAGTCGATATGTTTCGGGCGTACATCCTCAATTTTCATTTTGCCGATAGATGCGACAATGTTTTTTTGTAAGCTACTGCGAAATAGCTCCGGATGCTTGTAAGTGGGTTCTATCTGCCGCGAGTAATACTCAACAGCTAAATCTGATACTCGTTTTGCGTTCTTTTGCGCTTCAATCTTTTCCAATGCTTCAGCTTTTCGCTTCTGTTTCTCTCCTGCTACGTCATAACCAAGAGACACACGGGCTGCCAGTTCTCTGGCGACCTCTCTTGCTTTTGCAAGAGAGAAATCAGTATACGAACCAATCAGCACAACTCGTGATTTTCCGCCTAACTTGTAACGAAAGCGCCAGTTAGGGAATTTGTCACTTTTCCTAAATCGAAGATAAAGCCCGTTTCCGTCTGCCTTACCTTCGAATCTCTCATCGGCTTTAATCCAAGCTTTGATTTGTAGGTCAGTTAATTTTGCCATTACGAACACCTGAATACGTTACATCGGGTACGCAAAGCCATCGTCACCGTGTACCCAATTTCTAACACCGTGTACCCAAACCACAAGAACCTCTCTTTGGGCACACTTTTGTGTACACAATATCTTGCATCTTTATGAACTGTTATGACAACTAGTGATAATAAAAAAGCCCGCAACATGCGGGCTTATAAGGTTTTGTAGTGTTTAGTGAATCGTGATGATTCGTTATTTGCTTTTCTTAATGTGCTTCATCAGACGCTTACGTTTACGCATCTGGGTCGGCGTCAGAGTGTTACGCTTGTTCGCATACGGGTTTTCCCCTTCTTTGAACTGAATACGAATCGGCGTACCCATCACGTCCAGAGATTTGCGGAAGTAGTTCATCAGGTAACGTTTGTACGAGTCAGGCAGGTCTTTCACCTGGTTGCCGTGAATCACCACAATCGGCGGGTTATAACCACCGGCGTGGGCATATTTCAGCTTCACACGACGACCGCGTACCAGCGGCGGTTGGTGATCTTCAACAGCCATCGTCATGATGCGCGTCAGCATAGAGGTCCCCACACGACGGGTGGAGCTGTCATACGCTTCACGTACTGATTCAAACAGGTTACCAACACCGCTACCGTGCAATGCAGAAATAAAATGCACACGGGCGAAGTCGATAAAGCCCAGACGGAAGTCCAGCGTCTCTTTCACCTGCTCTTTCACTTCCTGGCTCAGGCCGTCCCACTTGTTCACCACAATCACAAGTGAGCGCCCGCTATTGAGAATAAAGCCAAGCAGGGAGAGATCCTGATCGGAAATACCTTCGCGTGCGTCAATCACCAACATCACAACGTTGGCATCTTCAATCGCCTGCAATGTTTTGATTACCGAGAACTTCTCTACCGCATCAGTAATTTTTCCGCGTTTACGCACGCCCGCAGTATCAATGAGTACATACTCACGTCCGTCACGTTCCATCGGAATGTAGATACTGTCACGCGTCGTGCCTGGCATGTCGTAAACCACGACGCGCTCTTCACCCAGGATACGGTTAGTGAGTGTAGACTTACCGACGTTTGGACGACCAACAATCGCCAGTTTGATCGGCAGACTTTGCGGGTCGAAGTCGTCTTCCTCTTCTTCTTCACCGTTCTCTTCCGCTTCAAATTGCGCCCAGTATTCAGCGTCTTCGTCGACTTCTTCTTGCGGTGCGAGATCTTCCATCCACGGCAGCAGCACGTGCTCCAGCAGACTTAATACGCCACGACCATGCGAAGCGGCAATTGGGTAAATTTCACCTAAACCAAGTGAATAAAAATCAACAATTGCTTGATCCGGGTCCAGTCCATCGGTTTTGTTCGCCACCAGGAAGGTTGGCTTTTCACGGGAACGCAAATGTTTGGCAATGGCTTCATCCGCAGGCATCAGACCCGCGCGCGCATCGACCATAAACAGTACGACGTCCGCCTCTTCAATCGCCAGCAGCGATTGTTCCGCCATGCGGGTTTCTACACCGTCTTCTGTACCGTCAATCCCGCCGGTATCAATACAGATAAACTCGCGGCCTTCAATTTCCGCACGACCGTACTTACGGTCACGAGTCAGACCCGGGAAATCCGCAACCAGCGCATCTCGGGTGCGAGTTAGACGGTTAAATAACGTGGATTTTCCTACGTTAGGGCGCCCGACAAGCGCGACCACAGGTACCATGTTTAAAGCCTCATTTTTATAAATCATCAGACAACGCACGCTATATTCGCGTCGTTGTTAAAAACAGGAAAACGGCCCCTGTCCAGGAGCCGTTTTCAAAGTGAACGACAGAGACGATTAACGTGTAATAGAGTACACGGTTCCGTCTTTTGCCTGGATCAGCAGTTTGCCGTCAGCGGCAACCGGTTCAGTCTGGAAACCGGAACTATCAACTTTTTGCTGGGCAACGAAACGACCATCTTCGACGTTAATCCAGTGCAGATAACCTTCACTGTCACCTACCACCAGATTGCCATTATACAGCACCGGCGAAGTCAGCAGGCGATGCAGCAGATCGCTTTGTGTCCACAGCGTAACGCCGCCATCAATGGTCAACGCCATCACCCGGTCATTTTGATCGACCAGATAGATGCGATTGCCGTCGACGATGAAATCATTCACCGAACCCAGTTCGCGTTTCCACATAATCTGACCACTGCGCAAATCAAGCGCCGTCAGGTTACCATTATAGGCCAGCGCGAAAACAACACCGTTCACAACTACAGGCGTAGTATCAACATCGCTCAGACGGTCAATTTCGGTAGAACCCGTCGCCTGGGAGATACGCTGTTGCCAAATCATCTGTCCCTGCTGCATCAACACAGCACTGACGCGACCATTATCGCCACCAACGACTGCCGCACCAAATGCGGTTGCTGGCGCAGACTCGCCACGCAGAGAGAGCGAAGGCATATCAAGGTTAACGGTCCATTTAACAGCGCCATCAGCTTCGTTCAGCGCCTGCAACTGGCCGTTGCTGGTGTGAATCAACACCAGACCATCGCTGACCACCGGGCGAGAAAGTGCTTCACCCGCTACTTTGGTTTGCCATGCCACAGTACCATCGCTGGTATTCAGCGCGTAAACCTGCGCTTTTTCGCTGCCAATATAGACATGACCACCTGCGACGGTCACGCCGCCGGAAAGTAATGCCGGCTCTTTAGATAACCAGCCATCTTTTTCAGCCAGGCTGACAGACCAGATTTCTTTACCGTCATCCGCATTCATCGCCTTTACCAAACCAGCGCGATCGGCTGCATAGACAACGTTATCCGCCAGTGCCGGATGAAGATTAGAGTAGAAGTTACCAATGCCGCTACCAACGGAAGTGCTCCACGCCGTGGTCGGCGTAAACTGGTTTTCAACGGTCGGCAATGGGGACATCTTGACCACATCTTCTTCACTGTTAAACAGCGAACAGCCGCTTAAAAGGGTAACGGAAAGCACTCCTGGCAGCAGTAATTTACGCAATTGCATCGGGTCCCTCTCAGATGGACAAATTATTAATTTTCATCTGCATCATTTCACTCAGTGCCGGGGTCACATCGCTTTTCACGCCTGCTTCCCACGCACTACGCGCACCTTGCTTATCACCTTTGCTCAGTAATGCTTCACCACGCAAGTCGGCAACAATAGCAGCCCAACCTTCACCTTTAATGGTATCGAGGGTTTTCAGCGCGGCATCAGTCTGCTTGAGCTGCACCTGAACTCGGGCAAGACGCAGATTTATCACGGCTTTGAGATTTTCATCGCTCGTGTCCGCCAACCCTTGTTGCAATTGAGCGGCGGCTTTCTCTAGTTCATTTTTGTCAACAAATTGCTGCGCAAGTTCCAAAGAAGCCAGCGCGCCGTAAGTATTTTTATTTTCAGCAGCGAATTTTTCCGCCGCTGGGATGCTGTCAGGTTTGCCTTCGCTAACTGCGGTAACCGCATTTTGATAGGCAAGAGAAGCGGAGCGTGCAGACTCAACCTGATGGCTGTTCCAGTAGCGCCAGCCAATCAGTGCGCCAACGCCTAAAATCACCCCAACAGCCAGTGCCTTTCCATTTTCAGCAAAAAAGCGTTTAACCGCTTCAACCTGGTCGTTTTCGTTCTCGTAAATTTCCACGCTGTCCTTCTCCTTCCTTAACTCAGTAACGTGTGCAAATGCGCGGCTACGCTATCCTGCGCAACTGCCGTTTGCTCACCAGAGCGCAAATCCTTCACTACTGCCGTACCATTAGCCACTTCGGACTCACCCAGCACCACAGCAACGCGGGCACCCCATTTATCAGCGCGGGCAAACTGTTTCTTAAAGTTGCCGCCGCCGTGGTTGGTCATCAGTTTCACGCCCGGTAATTCATCACGCAGACGCTCTGCTAATGCCATAGCCGCAGATTGTGTATCAGTACCCGAAGCCACCAGGTATATATCGACAACAGGATCGGCTTTAAATTCCGGATTAACTGCCTGAACTAACAACACCAAACGTTCCAGGCCCATCGCAAAACCGACTGCCGGTGTGGCGCGACCGCCCAGTTGTTCCACAAGACCGTCATAACGACCGCCTGCGCACACGGTGCCCTGGGAACCGAGGCTGTTAGTGACCCATTCGAAAACGGTACGATTGTAGTAATCCAGACCACGCACCAGACGCTGGTTTACGGTATAGGCAATACCTGCGCTCTCAAGCAGTTTGCACAAACCGTCAAAATGCTCGCGAGACTCCTCATCCAGATAATCGCCCAACGCCGGAGCGTCGTTGAGAAGCGCCTGCACTTCCGGATTTTTAGAATCCAGCACACGCAGCGGGTTGGTATACATGCGACGTTTGCAGTCTTCGTCCAGTTTTTCTTTATGCTGTTCAAGGAACGCAACCAGCGCATCGCGGTAATTGGCACGTGCTTCCAGCGAACCGATAGAGTTCAGCTCAAGAGTTACGTGTTCGGAGATACCCAGCGCGCGCCACCAGCGGGCAGTGAGCATAATCAGTTCGGCGTCGATATCGGGGCCTTGCAAACCGAAAACTTCGCACCCCAACTGATGGAACTGACGATAACGCCCTTTCTGCGGACGCTCGTGACGGAACATCGGCCCGATATACCACAGACGCTGTTCCTGATTGTACAGAAGACCATGCTCGATGCCGGCGCGTACACAGCCCGCCGTCCCTTCAGGGCGCAAAGTCAGGCTGTCGCCATTGCGATCCTCAAAGGTGTACATCTCTTTTTCAACCACGTCGGTGACTTCACCAATCGCACGTTTGAATAGCGGGGTCTGCTCTACAATCGGCAAGCGGATTTCACTGTAACCGTAGCTGCCGAGCACGTTTTTCAGTGTGCCTTCAATGCGCTGCCAGATGGCCGTTTCGCCAGGCAGGTAATCGTTCATGCCGCGAATGGCTTGAATGTTTTTTGCCACGTTTATTCTCTTTCTGAATATAAAAATGAACCCTCAACGCTTCCCTCAATGTTTCGGGAGCCATGCGGGTTCAATCATACACGGGAAGCGAGGCGCTTCCCATCACGTTATTATTTTTCAACCTGCTGAACGTCAATTCGACGCGCTTCGTCCAGTTGGCTGGCTTTCGCACGAATGCGTGCTTCCAGCTGGTCGATCATGTCGTTGTTGTCCAGACGGTCTTTGCGCACGCCATCTTCATAGAGGCCGCTTTTCTTGTTGCCGCCCGTAACGCCAAGCGTAGAAACCAGCGCCTCGCCCGGGCCATTCACCACGCAGCCAATAATCGAAACGTCCATCGGGGTAATGATATCTTCCAGACGTTGCTCCAGAGCGTTAACCGTACCGATAACGTCAAATTCCTGACGCGAGCAGGTCGGGCAGGCGATGAAGTTGATGCCGCGCGAACGGATGCGCAGCGATTTCAAAATATCAAAACCGACTTTGATCTCTTCGACCGGATCAGCCGCCAGCGAGACGCGCAGTGTGTCGCCAATACCTTCCGACAACAGCAGACCTAAACCAATAGCCGATTTCACCGCCCCGCTGCGTGCGCCACCGGCTTCGGTGATCCCCAGGTGCAGCGGCTGATCGATCTGTTTTGCCAGCAGACGATAAGACTCAACGGCGAGGAAAACGTCAGACGCTTTCACGCTGACCTTGAATTGTTCAAAGTTCAGACGATCGAGATGATCAACATGGCGCATGGCAGATTCCAGCAGCGCCTGCGGCGTCGGTTCGCCATACTTTTCTTGCAGATCTTTTTCCAGCGATCCGGCGTTAACACCAATACGAATCGGAATGTTTTTATCGCGCGCACAGTCAACCACCATGCGAATGCGTTCTTCATTACCGATATTGCCAGGGTTAATGCGCAGACAGTCAACACCGTATTCCGCTACTTTCAGCGCAATGCGATAGTCGAAGTGGATGTCGGCTACCAGCGGCACGTTAACCTGCTGCTTGATGAGCTTGAACGCTTCTGCCGCGTCCATCGTCGGTACAGAGACGCGAACGATATCAGCGCCGACACGTTCCAGCGCCTTAATTTGATTGACCGTAGCTTCGACATCTGTCGTACGCGTATTGGTCATGGACTGTACGGCGATGGGTGCACCATCGCCAATCGGCACATTCCCAACGTAAATACGTGTTGATTTTCTACGTTGAATTGGAGCCTGGTTATGCATGAAAAATCTCCCGCGTTACCCGTCTGTTACTGCGCCGGTGATTGTTCGGCATTGAGGGTCAGACGCGCAACCTGGTTAGTTCTGATAAAACGACTCAGATCGACAGGTTTCCCTTGATACTGGATCTGCACTGCAGCTGGGGCACCAATTTTCAGTTTATACGGTGCCTGACCGCTTAAATTCAAATTACCGCCTTTACGCTGCATCCCGCTAAACAGTTTTTTGCCGGTAGAATCGGTGACTTCCAGCCAGCAATCAGCAGTAAAGTTCATCACCAGCGCATTAGGATCAGCCGCTGGAGTGGTCACGCCAGCCTGATCGATTGGCAACGGCGCTGCGCCAACTGGCGTTGTTGTTGCGACCGGAGCCGCTGGTGTAGTAGCCGCGATATCAACATTTGCCTGTGAAGGAGGAACAACTGCGTCCTGCTGCGGCGCTACAGCGGGTGCTGGCGTCGTCACGGCTGGCGTTTGCGTGTTCGTGGCGGTGGAATCTACAGCCGCAGGCGATATAGTCGTCTGGGTTTCGGTAGCAGACGTATCTAACGGTACACTCTGGCTCTGGTTATTATTCAGCTCCGCAGTGGATTGATCAGCCATAGTGCTGATCTCTTCCTGCTGGGCTTTGTGATCCTGCCACCACCAGGCGCCGCTCAGGCCAATCACCACAAACAGCACCAGCCAGGTGAAAGTCATCAGCCAGCCATCGCGTTTTTTGCGGCGTTTGCCGAGGGAAAAACTCTGCATTGGCGCAACTTTTGCCGCCCGCAGTGGTGCCTGCTTTTCCAGTCCCGGCAGCAGTTCTTCTTCCGGAATATGAACCAGACGCGCATAAGAGCGGATATACCCGCGCAAGAATGTTGAAGCAAGATCGGCTGGCGCCTTATCTTCTTCAATGTCGCGTACCGTGGAAACCTTCAAACAAAGTCGTTCGGCAACGGCTTGCTGGCTAAGTCCAAGTTGTTCACGGGCATTACGCAAGCGAGCGCCGGTGGTAAGTGCTTCATTTTGGTCGTGCGTGGCTTCAGTATTCATTCGCTGCAGGTACGTTTAAAAGAGAATTGGGATGCCGGTGAACCATCACGCCCACCCACACCGCGAAACATCCGTAAAGTTAACCTTTATCATACAGTATAAGACTGTCTGTGTGCTCGTGACAAAGCCCACATGAATCAAAGCTAACTTACTGTTGCATCGTTACATACTGCCTTAAAGTCAGCAAAAACGCACCGTTAATATTGATCAGACAATTGCAACTTAATGCTACATTCATAAAACATTACGCCACGGTACATAAAGTAACCGTGGCGTAATAACTATCAGACCGTTTTAATGTCGATAGCTTCACCCTGCATCCGTTTACGCAGAGTACGTTTAGTACGGTCAATGACATCACCTGCCAGCTGACCACAGGCGGCGTCGATATCATCACCACGAGTTTTACGCACAATGGTGGTGAAACCGTAGCTCATCAGCACTTTTGAGAAACGGTCGATACGGCTGTTCGAACTGCGTCCATACGGCGCGCCGGGGAACGGGTTCCATGGGATCAGGTTAATCTTACACGGCGTATCTTTCAGCAGTTCAGCCAGTTGGTGCGCATGTTCAGTGCCATCGTTAACGTGGTCAAGCATCACGTACTCGATAGTGACGCGCCCCTGGTTCGCATTGGATTTCTCCAGATAACGGCGCACTGCAGCAAGGAACGTTTCGATATTGTACTTTTTGTTGATTGGTACAATTTCGTCACGAATTTCGTCGTTCGGCGCGTGCAGGGAAATTGCCAGTGCAACGTCAATCATATCGCCCAGTTTATCCAGCGCCGGAACTACACCGGAAGTGGAAAGCGTCACGCGACGTTTAGACAGGCCAAAACCGAAATCATCAAGCATGATTTCCATCGCCGGAACGACATTGTTCAGGTTGAGCAGCGGCTCGCCCATACCCATCATCACTACGTTAGTGATCGGACGCTGACCGGTGACTTTTGCTGCGCCGACGATTTTCGCCGCACGCCACACCTGGCCGATAATTTCCGACACCCGCAGGTTGCGGTTAAAGCCCTGCTGGGCGGTGGAACAGAATTTACACTCCAGCGCACACCCCACCTGCGAGGAGACGCAAAGCGTGGCGCGGTCGTCTTCCGGGATATACACCGTTTCGACGCGCTGATCGCCAACGGCAATCGCCCATTTAATGGTGCCGTCAGATGAACGCTGTTCTTCAACCACTTCCGGTGCGCGGATTTCCGCCACCTCTTTCAGTTTGCCACGCAACACTTTGTTGATGTCGGTCATCTCATCAAAGTTGTCGCAGCAATAGTGATACATCCACTTCATCACCTGATCGGCGCGGAAGGGTTTTTCACCTAAATCTTTAAAAAACTCCCGCATCTGCTGACGGTTGAGATCCAGCAGGTTGATTTTTCCATCTTTCGTGGTGACGTTTTCAGGTGTGACTAATTGTTCAGACATATGCTATTCCGGCCTCGTTATTACACGTTATGGCCCCTGGAGGGTTGAAAAAAGAAACGCCCCGGTGAGCGGCTGCTCGTCCGGGGGCGCTGCATTGTACAAATTCTGGCGCACGGATGCCACGTTTGCACGCGGCATTTACGAAATTATTAACGAGTGCGCGGGCACACTTCGCCTTCACCGAAGAAGTAGGCGATTTCGCGAGCGGCAGATTCTACGGAATCAGAACCGTGAGTGCCGTTTTCGGTCAGGCTGTCAGCGTAGTCTGCGCGCAGAGTTCCCGCCAGAGCGTTCGCCGGGTTGGTCGCGCCCAGCAGATCGCGGTGACGCTGAACGGCGTTTTCACCTTCCAGCACGGAAACGACGATCGGACCAGAGGTCATGAACTCAACCAGACCATCAAAGAACGGTTTCCCATCGTGTTCAGCATAAAAGCCACGAGCCTGTTCAACGGTCAGGTGCAGCATTTTGGTGCCGACAATTTTGAACCCTGCAGCTTCAAAGCGCGCAAAGATATTACCAATGACGTTTTTTGCTACCGCGTTCGGTTTGATGATGGAAAAAGTACGTTCAATAGCCATTTTTACCTCTGTAAATTATTCTGTTGTTGTCTGTACCAGCGTACGAGATGGCGCGGATTATAATGAGCAACAGAGCCGTTGACCATTGACGAAGGTAACATTTTTTTAAAATAAACCTAGTTTAAGCAACAAACATGGTGAAAACAGACTATTGCATAACAAATCTCACTGTCGCTACCTGCCCCACTTCATCCATTACCAGCAATTGATAATCGCCTTTTTCCGTTAAATGCAGAGTCACACTGCGCCCACGTTCAGCTAACGGTTCGCCATTCAGAAACCACCAGCGTTCTCCGGCACCACCGCTGGATTGCACCGGCAAAGTCGCTTCCGCCGCACCAGGTAAACGCTTGATAATGGCGCCATCACGGATGCCAGTCAGTTGCAGCGGGAGTTGGGCGTCGTGACCATACGGTGGGCAAATTGTCGAGACCGCTGGCAAGCGTGCGGCACGGCGTTCCGATGCGGGCAGCCAGGGTTCCAGCGGTAGTGGCCAGACATTCATCATTTCTTGTCGCGCCTGTGGGCAATCGGCGGCGACGCGTTTGCCATTTTCATCCAGCCAGATGGGAAAGCGGATGCCATTAATCCCTTCTTGCTCTGGCAGTAACAGGGTTGGCGGCTGGCTTCCATCCAATAACCAGGTTGCCAGACGACGACGGCAATTACTGTCACCCACGGGCAAAGACTGCCCACCTGGCCAACAGATAACACCACGAGTGACGGAGTTCGGGCGCGGATCTTCCGGCAGATTTGCACTGCGTGACAGTAAGATATTATTGACCTGATTCATCAACGGTACGGCGCTGGCAAAACCAAACTGACCGACAACGGGCGTGCCATCCGGTCTGCCAGTCCAGATCCCAATGACATAGCGAGCGTTAACCCCAATCGCCCAGGCGTCACGATAGCCATAGCTGGTGCCCGTTTTCCATGCCAGTGGGGCGACGCGCGGCAAGGCACTATCCGGCAAGGGTTGCGCTTCATCAGCCATAATCCGGCGAATGATCCACGCAGCCCCCGACGACATTAAAGGCCGTTCAAGCAGCGGATCGTCAGGCTGTAAGCGCAATTTGCCTGCCTTGCCGTGGCGAGCAAACGCGGTATACGCTGCCGCTATATCTTCCAGTTTTGCACCCGCGCCGCCGAGAATGAGCGAAAGATTCGGCGTAGCACCGTTGGGCAAATATAACGGCAATCCAACATTGCGTAACTTTGCCGCAAACCGTTTCGGTCCATAGGCTTCCAGCACCTGCACAGCAGGTAAGTTCAGCGATCGCACCAGCGCCTCACTCATGCTGATCGGGCCATGAAAACCGCTATCAAAGTTACCTGGTCGGTAATCACCGGTGCGCCGGGGGACGTCTTGCAACAGTGATGCCGGGTGGATCAAGCCTTCATCCAGCGCCAGTCCATAAACAAACGGTTTGAGCACCGATCCTGGCGATCGGATCGCATTGACCATATCGACATGACCAAAGCGTGAATCATCGTTGAGATCAACCGATCCCACCCAGCCGCGAACACGCATATCGGTATGATCAATCACGATCATCGCGAGTGAACTGCGCGGTGGTAATCGTCCTTTCCAGTTTTGTGCCAGTTCTTCCAGACTCCTCTGAAGACCGGCATCCAGCGTAGTAACGATTTTGTCGCTTTTGCTTTTACCGAGCATCATCCGTGAAAACAGCGGTGCCAGTTGCGGCATTTGTCGGGGTGCCAGCCAGATGGGTTCTTCCCTTGACTCTTTTACCTGCTCACGGGACCACACACCTTGCGCAGCCATCCGTTCGAGCACTTTATTACGCGCGGCTTCGGCACGTTCCGGCCAGCGATCCGGGCGAAGACGGCTGGGCGCTTGCGGCAAAACAGCCAGCATTGCCGCCTCGGAATAGCTTAAATTCTCAGGCGATTTTCCGAGATATGCCCAACTTGCCGCACCGATCCCCTGCAACGTACCGCCAAACGGAGCGCGGTTAAGATACAAGGTCAGAATTTCACGCTTAGACAGATGCCACTCCAGTTGCAACGCGCGCCAGAGCTGGCGAATTTTACCGCCAAACGTTTTGGGGTGAGGATCAAGCAGACGAGCAACCTGCATAGTGAGCGTGCTCCCGCCGGAGATAACTCGACCAGAAGTCAGATCCTGCCAGGCAGCGCGCGCCACCGAGAACGGGTTTACGCCTGGATGCTTCCAGAACCAGCGATCTTCGTAATTGATCAGTGCTTCAAGGTAACGCGGAGAAACATCTTCGATAGTCACGGGATAACGCCAGATACCGTCAGCATCGGCGAAACGCCAGAGCGGCGTACCATCCTGCGCCACGACCACACGTGCGGGATTGACTTCATGCAGCGGCAGAGGCCAGAGTTTATCTGCTCCCCACGCCGCCAGAATGATAATAAAGGGCGCGGCTGCCAGCGTTATCCAGCAGCCGCGTTTACTTAACAGACGAGGCATTTACGGTCTGACAATCAACAGATCTTCAGCCGCGCCGGTCGCCCGCCATTGAGGAACATACATCGATTCCACCATCGGCTGCGGCACCTGATACGTTCCCGGCGTCACCGCCCGCGCCAGATATACCAGTGTAACCGGCTGGTATTCATCAACGGCAACCGCCGCCACAAAGCGATCATCACGAAACTCAATGTGCTTAATGCTCGCCTGCTGCATTTGATTAAGCAGGTTTTGCACTTCGCTACCACTTTGCTCCAGACTGGCGTTGCCGTTAGCCAGGTTCTGGTTTTCCAGCTCCAGACCCGCTGGCAGCAAATCAACCACCAGCGCATCTGGCACGCTGTTACTGGCTTTTACCTGCAACCAGACCAGTACCAAATCACCGCTACGTAACGAGTCCAGCGATTTGCTCTTACCGTCAGTACCAAGAATATGGCGCTCGATTTGCAGCACATTACTCGCAGGTAAAGGTGCGGATTGCGGATAACCGCTGGCATCCACACGCAGCCATAACGGCTGGTCGCCACTGTTGGTCACCTGCAAAGTTGCAAGTTGATCGCTATGCAGATTGCTGTTTTGCGTTTTCTCGCCAGTCAGCGGCTCGGCAGAGAAAGAGGTTTGCACCTGCCATTTACCCGGTAAATCCTGTATCGAACGGGCAGCCAGGAACAACGAGTTACTTTCCTGCGTCGATAGCCAGCGTTCACCAAACGCCTGCTGCGAAAGCGTGTTCAGCAAAGTGTACTGCTCATCGGGTAGCAGTTTATTTTCTTCCAGCAAGGAGAGCATTAACGCGTTGTCGCGCAGTGGGCTACCGTAATCGCCCAGCCATTTCCGCTCATCATTACGCGGCGTTTTCAGCGCCAGCGCAATCGCTTCTTCACCACGCGTCGCATCACCCATGGTTTTCAGCGCAACGCCAAGTTGCAGCAGCGGTAAACCAGAAGCGGCATCTGCACGATGCTCCCAGATTTCACGCAGCGCACCCAGCGGAGCCTTTTGCTGACGGGACAACACCAGCGCAGCGTAAGACTGTACGGCGAATTTACTGGCTTTGAGATTATCGGCGTAAGGGATCGACATCATGCCCGGATCTTGTAAATAGAGCAGCAGACGCTCATTCCCTTGGTTAATGGCTTCTGTCGGCACGCTGTAACCCTGCTCACCTGCGCGAACCAGGAAATCCATCACATAAGCCGTCAGCCAGTACTCTTCGTCGCTGTATTTATCCCATAGCGCAAAACCGCCATTATCGCGTTGCATTTGCAGCAAGCGGGAAATGCCAATATCAACTGCCGCACGGCGTTTATCATCACTGTCGCCTTTGATGCCCAACGCCTGTAGCTGGGCTGCATTGGTATAGAGCGACGGGAACAGACCGCTGGTGGTTTGCTCCAGACAGCCGTACGGATATGCTTTTAACTCTTTGATATAACGTGCAATGTTCAGCGGTGGCTTGCCGCTCAACAACAATTGCCCTTCCAGCGTAACAGGCGAGAAGTTTTGCAGTCCGCCAGCCGGAATCGCCCATGTTTCACCAGGCTGCAACACCGTACCATAATTGACTGTTTGTGCCGGGAATGCCGGACGGACGCCAATTTTCCACTGCTTATGCTGATCGGCAACGGTTTCTCCTGGCAAATTCAGGCCACTGATAGTCGCCTGAATTTCACCATCGCCATAACCCGGCAATGCTCGCACCGGGATAAACAGCGTGGTTCGCACGCCTGGCGCTAATTCAACAGGTGCGGGTGAATCGCTTACCAGTTCAACCAAGCCGCTGGCGGTCAGGGCAACGTTCATTTTTTGCGGTTTATCAGTAAGATTAGTGATATCCAGCGTCAGACGCGAAGTGTCGCCACTCGCCATAAAGCGCGGCATGTTCAGTTCGGCTATCACCGGTGCAGCAACAATCACTTTGCTTTCGTTGCTGCCGAAGTCATCTGCCGTCCAGGCTTGCGCCATGACGCGCAATTCACCGTTAAAATCGCCAATCGGCAGTGTAACCGTACCTTCGCCCTGTTCGTTGAGCGTTACCGGCTGTGCCTGTTGCGCGACAATATTGACGTGATTGACCGGTGGCTTACCACCACGTTTCCGTTCATCGCCATCGCCACCAAAACGCAGTGCTGCCAGGCGTCCCTGTCCTTCAATGACCTGACCGTAAATATCGTATATGTCTGCGCCATAGCGTTTCTGACCGAAGAACCCCTGCCACGGATCTGGCGTAACGTAATCAGTAATATTCAACACACCGCTATCAACGGCAGACACCAGCACATTCACCTGTTTTGGCATCTCACCATTTTTATTGCTGGCTTTGATTTTCACAGTTAATGGCTGATTGGGGCGCATTTTTGCCGGTGTTTCCAGCGCCAGATCAAGACGACGGTTTTCATCGCCAAGCGGCAAATGCAACACACCAACCGCACGTTTTGGCGTCGCGGAGCGAGATTTATCGCCAGGACGCACCACCAGCGTACTCAAATAAAGATCATGACGATTCCAGGTTTTATCGACCGGAATCGTCAGATCCAGCCCTTGTGCCGGAACATCAATCTCTTGCCACCACAGCGGCCCTTCACTGGACTCAACCATCGCGTAGCCTTTACCCGCCGTTGGCGCGGCAATATGCAACTTAATGGTATCGCCAGGGCGATAACTGGCTTTATCCAGTTTCATCGTGACGCGATCTGGACGCACCGCACCGCCACCGTCGCTGTTGTCCTGCCAGCTATAGCCAGCCCAGAAACGCACACTACTGACCGCTTCATTCGGCGCTTTGACTTCCAGACGATAAGCGCCCCACTCTACCGGAAAACTGACCTTACCGGTTTCATCCGCCTGAAGATCCAGCGTTTGTTCATTTTCGATCAGATCTTTTTGATCAAACTGAGACTGCCAGCCTTCATCTTCTGACCAGTTCCAGAAGTAATCACGGCGTTCGCGAATCAGACGCACCTGCAAGCCCGACACGGCTTTTTTCACGCCCTGCGCATCGCTATAAACGATATCAAAAGCGGCATTGCTGCCTTCATCAACAATGGGTTGTTTTACAGTCGTGTCAGTACGGTAATTGTAAACCGATTTCGAGGCGAACTGCGGGCGGATCCCCGGCAATGCATCGGCAGGCCAAATAGCCTGTTCAGCACGGCGCGTCACCGGGCGACCACCCGATTCCAGCAAACTCCCCTGGAGAATAACCTGCAATGGGGAATGCGTTTCCTTCCACTGGCTTTCTGTAGATACTTCGCCGCGCCCTTTATCATCCAGCGTCAACTGAACTTCATCCAGCGTGCGGGAAAGGTTTTCGGCAGCGATATCGCCAAATTCGAAGCCAGGTAATGCAGAAACCGCTTCACGCAGAGGGCGCAGGAAAAGCTGCCCTTGTAATGTGTTGCCGTTCGCGGGCGCACCATAAAGGTAGTAGCCCACTACGGAGAATTTCACTTCATCTTTCGGCGCTAACGGGGTTTTCTCGCCAGTCAGATTCAACGCCATGCGCTCTGGCATAAAATCTTCGACGTGGAAATCCCACATCTGATACTGGTTATCGCCAGTGTTAGCGCGAATATGCCACATGCCGGTTGCCGCACTGCTATCCAGTTGCCAGGTAAAGTGATAGAGGCCATTCTCCGGCTGACTAACGACACTACGCAGTACCTGCCCGTCAGGTTTAATCACGTCTAACTTGATGGGTTGATCCGGCAGAGCTTTACCGTCTGCATCACGCAGTAAGCCGTTGAGGATTACTGTTTCACCCGGGCGATAAAGATCGCGCGGACCAAACATAAAGAACTGTTTGCTATAACCCGGTGCACCAGCAATGTTAAATTCCGCTAAGTCCAGCGCCGGAAGTTTTAAATCGAGCAGAGTTGTCTGACCGTCTTTACGCGCCAGCAGTAATGCGGCGTTTTTATCGTTTTCCAGCTGTACATGACCCTGTGCATCACTGGTCGCCTGAGTCAGAATCTGCCCTTTCTCATTTAATAACGAAACTTCAATTCCTTGCTGAGCCGCGCCGTTTTCCAGGCTTTGGGTAAAGATATCCAGACGATTGTGATACCGGTGAGCCGATACGCCAATGTCGCTTAACGTAAATAGCGTTGCAGGATTGCTGTAATCGTAACGTCCGGCCTGATTCATCACAGCCAGATACACGCCCGCCTGCTGAAGCGGTTTGATATCACCCAGCGGCAGCAATAATTTTTCACGGGTATTACGCGCAGGATTGAGATCAAAACGTCCGGTGTAAACAAGATCCGCCATCTGCAGCAATTTGTCAGATTGCCAGTTCGCCAGCGAATTGCGGTATTCCCATTGGCTAATGAATGCTGGCAGAGATTCGGGTTTAACACGGAAGAAGTTAACATCGACATTGTTAACGTTGAGCGCCATTACCGGCAGTCCTTCAACGACTTTTCCAGGCAGCAGCGAACCACGGCTGGCAAAACCGACGCTGGGTTGAATATCGCGGGTGGTGATCGTTTTTTCGTAATCTTTACTGAAGGTTGCGTTATTGAGCGCCTTCATTTCCTGCCCAATAGTCACGATCAAATCACGTTTAGGTTCGAGGTGGCGTAAACGCAGCTCTTTAAGATTATCTGACAGCTCCCAGGCACCATCCACTTTACCGCTCTTTTTATCGACGACATGAACAACACGCGAGAAATCCTGATCCGGGTCGAGGGGGATAGAGAAAGTCAGCACCAGCGTGGCTGCACCATCGAGTTGAACCTCAGAGAGATCAAGCAATGTCAGTGTCTTACCGGCACTCTGTTGTGCCAGCTTTTGCCTCTCCGGTGCAGAGAGTTTTGCAGAACTCGCGTTTTCCGAAGATGTACCTTTAGCAGCTTCAGAAGGGGTATCTTTTTTCACCGCTGTTGGCGCGTTATCGTTGTTGTCGCACCCTGCCAGCGCCAGCATTAACATGCAGGCGGCTATGCGTAACTTTTTCATTTATCATCCCTGCCACAATGGCCCGTTAGCAACGTCGAATAATTATTATGCGTGAGAATTAGCGGTATGTAATTCAGTATCACGTCCACAGAATCTGAATTTTGGTGATAAATGTGGCTCAGGCAGCCAAATCAGCCTCTTTTGCTTGTCGCTTTTCACTAAACGTCCGACAATTTAGCCTACCCCGGCAAAAATGGAGATGCCTATGTCCACGACATGGTTTGTAGGAGCCGACTGGCTCGCCGAACATATTGATGATCCTGAAATTCAGATTATTGATGCCCGCATGGCACCGCCCGGACAGGAAGATCGTAACGTTGCCCAGGAGTATCTCAATGGGCATATCCCCGGCGCAGTATTTTTCGATATCGAAGCTCTTTCCGATCACACCTCCCCGTTTCCGCACATGCTGCCGCGCCCGGAAACGTTCGCCGTAGCGATGCGTGAGTTAGGTGTTAATCAGGACAAACATCTGATTGTCTATGACGAAGGTAATCTTTTCTCAGCCCCGCGAGCATGGTGGATGCTGCGCACCTTTGGCGTGGAGAAAGTGTCGATTCTTGGTGGTGGACTGGCGGGCTGGCAGCGTGATGACCTGCTGTTAGAAGAAGGCGAAGTAGAACTGCCAGAAGGAGAGTTTAACACCGCCTTTAACCCGGAAGCCGTGGTGAAAGTAACCGATGTATTGCTGGCAAGCCATGAAAAAACGGCACAAATTATTGATGCCCGTCCGGCTGCGCGTTTTAACGCTGAAATTGATGAACCTCGCCCTGGTTTACGTCGCGGGCATATTCCTGGTGCGCTAAATGTTCCCTGGACGGAGCTGGTGCGTGAAGGTGAACTGAAGACGACAGATGAACTCGATGCGATATTTTTTGGTTACGGTATCAGCTATGACAAACCGATTATTGTCAGTTGCGGCTCTGGTGTAACGGCCGCCGTTGTGTTGCTGGCACTTGCTACGCTGGATGTGCCAAACGTGAAACTGTACGACGGCGCATGGAGTGAATGGGGCGCGCGAGCAGATTTACCAGTAGAACCAGTGAAATAAGCTTTTTACAGGCAACAAAAAACCGCCGAATTTGGCGGTTTTTTGTTGCTGGTCTGGTTCGCGGCCTTTCCAGCAGGTTGTATTACTGCAAGTGTATCTCGTCTACTTAATACTCGCGTTAAGCTTCAACGATGTCAAGTAGATAAAAAAGGATAGGTTTTGAATTCATTTGGCTTATTAGTCCGAATTCAGACAAATATAAAAAAATCCCGCTCAATATTTAAAATACTAACCGGTAAAAGATATTACTTAAACGTGTAAATTCACTTTTCTTAAAAAAACAAAAAACCGCCAAAATCAGGCGGTTATTTGTTGCCGGTTTGGTTCGCGGCCTTTCCAGCAGGTTGTATTACCGTAGTAATGCAAGCGCGTCTCAGCGGAGACAATACTCGCCAGTAACTCTCTTTTTGTCAAGCAAAAGAGAGTTATTATTGTTCTGTTAGTGTATTATCCACTGCGGCCCTTTCCGCCGTCTCGCAAGCGGGCGCTGGCTTAAGGAAAGGATGTTCCGCGACCGTTAAGGCAAGCGCGTCTCAGTGCTTGCTATCGCGGCAATATCGCCAGTGGTGCTGTCGTGATGCGGTCTTCGCATGGACCGCACAATGAAGATACGGTGCTTTTGTATCGTACTTATTGTTTCTGGTGCGCTGTTTTCCGAAGTAAATAATAACCGGAGTCTCTCTGGTAATAATTTACTGGTGGCTAACATCCTTCAGAGCAGCAAGTAAGCCCGAATGCCGCCCTTTTGGGCGGCATATTTTAGATTATCCGATTCTGTTTAAAATCACGCAGAAATCCACCCCAGCGACGTTCATAGAATGGCGCAATATGTTCGGTAATAAAGTGGCTAATTCCTTTTTCCCCTTTTTTCACCTGGCAAATATCAATAGGTTCATCGCCAGGTAATGTATCGGTCGCTACACTTCCCGCCGCCTGAATAATTTCTTCGATATCACCATCGGCTTCAATGCCAATAAGCAAATTAGGCTGTGCCTCTTCGCTCTCTTTAATTGAACAAATGAAAGCGCGCTTCACCGGCTTAATGGTTTTAAATAAGGTAGTGAGTGAATCAATCATTTGTGCTGGCGGCTCTGCGACTTCCGATAATATCAGCGATTCGCCGCCTTCCAGTACTTCCTGACTGCTCAGCGGATTACCCTCTTCACCGATCAGCAAACTGATTTCACGCGGCATAAATTCTTTACCGGTAGGCAGTTTGGCATTAAGGAAAAGCGTTTCGCCAAGGGTCATCTCAAACAATGTGCGAACGGGCATTACGACAAATGCCTGTTCGCCGTCAACCGCCTGTTGAAGTGCTTCTAACGAGGTGAAAAAAGGAATGACGCTGGTGCCGTCTTCTTTTTCCCAATGTTGTAAATCAAGCGCGCTATCTTCAACCACAGCCTCGCCCTGCGCCGCTGTACCTGGCACCCAGACGGTGGATTCCAGTAGAGTACGGAAAAAAGCCGGACGATGCGCCGGTTCGGTTGCTGCTTTTTCCAGCAGGTCTTCAAGTTCGTTTTTTGTTTCGGACATAAGAACCACAATTCATTCAACGTTCGGGGCGGAAGTGCCTGATGCGCTACGCTTATCAGGCCTACAAAGGAATCGCAATTTGTTGAATTTGCAATACTTTGTAGGCTGGATAAGGCGTTTACGCCGCATCCGGCATAAACGATTACGCCGTTAACAGATTAGCAATCGTGCGCACACCCAGTCCCGTTGCGCCCGCAGACCACTGTTCAACCGGCGCTTTACGGTAAGTCGCCGAACAATCTATATGCAACCAGCCTTGCTGATAGTTCTCAACAAAGTGCGACAGGAAGCCCGCCGCCGTGCTCGCGCCTGCCGGATACGCCGCGCTTCCGGTGTTGTTCAGTTCAGCAAAGTTTGACGGCAACTGGCTGCGGTGGAATTCTGCCAGCGGCAGACGCCAGAATGGTTCGTTCTCTTGCGCGGCACTCGCCAGCAAACGCCCTGCCAGCGCATCGTCAAAACTAAACAGCGCGTGATAATCATTACCCAGCGCGGTTTTCGCCGCTCCGGTCAAGGTCGCGGCATCAATAATCAGTTCTGGTTTCTGCGCACTGGCGTCAATCAGGCCATCTGCCAGCACCAGGCGCCCTTCCGCATCGGTGTTCATCACTTCGACTTTTTTACCGTTGCGATAGGTGATGATATCGCCCAGCTTGAACGCGTTGCCGCTGATCAGGTTATCCGCACAGCAGAGGAACAGCTTCACGCGCTTGTTCAGACCGCGAGTGATGGCAAATGCCAGCGCCCCAGTAACCGTTGCCGCACCGCCCATATCGGACTTCATTGAATCCATAAACGCGGTCTGTTTGATGCTGTAGCCGCCGGAATCAAAGGTGATACCTTTACCTACCAGGCACGCGTACACCGGCGCTTCTTTATCGCCAGTTGGGTTGTAATCCAGCGACAGCAATACTGGAGAACGTTCTGAACCGCGCCCGACGGTGTGCAGCCCCATATAACCTTGCTCACGCAGGTCTTCGCCTTTGGTGATCCGGTAAGTCACACGATCGCCCGCGACGTTACTGATCAGATCAACAGCACGCTGTGCCAGTTGCGATGGCCCCAGTTCTTCCGCCGGCGCGTTGATGGTGTCACGCACCCAGTCGATGATCATCAGGCGGTTATCCAGCTCCTGGCGTTGAGCATCGTCCAGATCCGGCCACTCCACTTTACGCGTGCCTTTCGGGGCTTTGTAACCTTGCCAGAATGCCCAGCAACGATCCGCATCCCAGCCTTCACCGCTTAACTGAACATGTTTGATACCCAGACCGTCAATCTTGCGCGCCGCACGCTGGATCAGCCCCAGATCGTCCGCCCCGTTCAAATGCAGGGTAATGCCATCATTATTAATGCTGTAAGTCGCTTTTTCTCCCCAGCGCGCGTCGGCAGGCTGGGTCGAGAGGGTAATTTTCATCGCTTCTGTCATTTTAGTTATCCTTATTTGTTTAACAGCAAAACGGGCCACCCCAGGCAGCCCGTTTATTCACTCAGCTTCGTCCAGCCAGACTAACAAAATCGCTTCGAGGATTTTCTCGTTAGATGCCTGCGGGTCGTCGTCGAAATCTTCCAGATCGCAAATCCACTGATGCATATCGGTGAATCGAACCGTTTTCGGGTCGAGATCGGGATACGCATCGTACAGTGCTTCGCCAATTTCGCGGCTATCGGTCCACTTAAGTCCCATACTAACCTCTGTTAATGCTCACGCGCATGGTTGATAGTGTAACGCGGAATTTCGACCACTAAATCTTCGTCAGTGACGCGCGCCTGGCAGCTTAAACGGCTTTCCGGCTCCAGCCCCCAGGCTTTGTCCAGCATGTCGTCTTCTTGCTCAGAACTTTCCGGCAGCGAGTCAAAACCTTCACGCACGATGCAGTGGCAGGTGGTGCAGGCACATGATTTTTCACAGGCGTGTTCAATCTCGATACCGTTACGCAGAGCTGCGTCGAGAATGGTTTCACCGCTATTAGCTTCCAGAACAGCGCCATCAGGGCAGAGATCCTGATGAGGCAAAATAACAATCTTTGGCATATTAAACCTCGTCCACGGAATGGCCTTTCAGCGCACGACGAACCGACTGGTCCATGCGGCGAGCGGCGAAATCCTGGGTTTGTTTGTCTACGTTTTTAATCGCTTGTTCGATGGCATCAACGTCATCGCCCTGCGCCACTTCACTCAGATGAGCGGCAGCATCGTCAATGACCTGACGCTCTGCGGCGCTTAACAGCGCGGCATCAGCAGCCAGCGCACCGTTCAGGCTTTCCAGTACGCGTGCCGCTTCGACTTTTTGTTCTGCCAGCATACGGGCTTTTACGTCCTGCTCGGCATAGCTCATTGAGTCTTTGATCATTGAGGCGATTTCGCTGTCAGTCAGACCATAAGACGGTTTGACCTGAATAGACGCCTCAACGCCGGTGGATTTTTCCATCGCCGTCACGCTCAAAAGACCGTCGGCATCGACCTGGAACGTTACGCGAATATGCGCGCCGCCAGCTGGTAACGCCGGGATACCACGCAGCGCAAAACGCGCCAGCGAACGGCAGTCCTGCACCAGTTCACGTTCACCCTGCATAACATGGATAGACATCGCTGTCTGGCCATCTTTGAAAGTGGTGAAATCCTGGGCACGAGCCACCGGAATCGTGGTATTACGCGGGATCACTTTCTCCACCAGGCCGCCCATGGTTTCGAGGCCCAGCGACAGCGGGATCACATCAAGCAGCAGCATTTCGCTGTCCGGCTTGTTACCCACCAGAATATCCGCCTGAATCGCCGCGCCAATGGCCACAACTTTATCTGGGTCGATGGAAGTCAGCGGTGGACGACCGAAAAACTCGCCCACTCGTTCACGCACCAGCGGCACGCGAGTAGAACCGCCAACCATCACCACTTCCAGTACTTCATCAGCCTCTACGCCCGCGTCTTTCAACGCACGACGACAGGCCAATAAGGTACGTTTTACCAGCGGTGCGATCAG
Organism: Escherichia sp. MR; assembly: GCF_005280595.1. Classification (NCBI taxonomy): domain Bacteria; kingdom Pseudomonadati; phylum Pseudomonadota; class Gammaproteobacteria; order Enterobacterales; family Enterobacteriaceae; genus Escherichia; species Escherichia sp. MR. Next base: position 138,549 of record NZ_SZVK01000004.1, read on the forward strand.
TTCGTTGAATTGTTCACGGCTGATTTCGCCCTGCCAGCCCGCGACGTTAACGGTCACAGAGTCCGCATCGCTCAGCGCGATTTTGGCTGCAATGGCGGCATCCAGCAGTTCACGCTGAACACGGTTATCGCTACGGTCAGGAATGCCCGCCTGCTCGCGAATGTAATCCGCCAGCAGATGGTCAAAGTCATCGCCGCCGAGCGCGGAATCACCGCCGGTCGCCAGCACTTCAAACACGCCGCGACTTAAGCGCAGAATGGATATATCAAAAGTCCCGCCGCCAAGGTCATAAACGGCGATCACACCTTCCTGACCGGAATCCAACCCGTAGGCGATAGCCGCAGCGGTCGGTTCGTTAAGCAGGCGCAGGACGTGCAGGCCAGCCAGGCGCGCGGCATCTTTGGTGCCCTGACGCTGGGCATCGTCAAAGTACGCCGGAACGGTGATAACCACACCATCCAGCTCGCCGGCCAGGGCTTCAGTTGCCCGGGCCGCCAGTGCTTTGAGGATGTCCGCAGAAACGCGCACCGGGTTCAGCAACCCCGCCACCGTTTCAATCATTGGCAGGCCGTTTTCGCTGGCCTGAAATTGATAAGGCAGATGCGAATAGCGTTGCTGGATATCAGCCAGCGAGCGCCCCATCAGGCGTTTAACAGAACTAATGGTGTTGGCGGTATCAAGCGCAGCGTTAGTACGCGCGTCATAACCCACCGAATGCCCTTGCTGTTGATAGTGAACAACAGACGGCAGCAGGTGACGGCCTTCATGGTCGGCTAACGTTTCGGCCTGACCGCTGCGTACTGTCGCCACCAGCGAGTTGGTTGTGCCCAGGTCGATACCGGCCGCCAGACGACGCTGATGCGGCGCAGCACTCAAACCAGGTTCACTAATTTGTAATAAGGCCATGTTTAGCTTCCAGAAATTAAAAATCGAGCAGTTTTTCTTCGAGTTGTTCGGCACTGCTTCGCAGTTTATCGAGAAAACGCAGCTTACGCACGGTATCCGCCGCCGCGTCCCACGTCTCGTTGTCTAACTGTTCAACCATCAACTGATGGCGGGTATCAAACATCTTTTTCACACGTTTGATAAAGCTTTCCAGCCGCGCTTCATCTTTCGCCTGTTCGATCTCGTCCAGTTCTTCGCGCAGTTCCAGCTGTTCCATCAGGAACGCGGTATCACGCACAGTATGCTGCTCGCTGGCGAGATCAAAACCGTGCAACGAAAGCAGGTATTCTGCCCGCATCAATGGATGACGCAGCGTTTGCCATGCCTGGTTAATGGTTGCAGATTGCTGTACGGCGGCGAGTTGTTCCGCCTGGCTTCCGCTGGCGAATTTATCAGGATGATACTGACGTTGTAGATCCTGAAAACGCAGGCTCAGTGCCTGGGTATCGAGTTGATAACGGGCAGGCAAGCCAAAGAGGGTGAAGTAATTCATAACATTCTCAGGGCTGCGATCCGCCGCGATGGCGGCGAACCAGGTAAAACAAACCCCACGCGCAGGCGACCACGGTGGGGTTATCGGTATGCGCATCAGACGTGGAAGCTTTCGCCGCAACCACATTCATCTTTGACGTTCGGGTTGGTGAATTTAAACCCTTCGTTCAGGCCTTCTTTTACGAAGTCCAGTTGCGTACCGTCCAGAAATTGCAGGCTTTTTCCATCGACCACGACTTTCACGCCTTTGTCTTCAAACACGATGTCTTCCGGCGTCGGTTCGTCAACAAATTCCAGTACATAAGCCATACCTGAACACCCGGAGGTTCTCACGCCCAGACGCAGGCCAAACCCTTTACCACGGTTAGCCAGAAAGGTATTTACTCGCGCTGCTGCACTGTCGCTCAGTGTAATCGACATAACCAAACCTCAACTCTTATTTTGCTTCACGTTTGCTTTTATAGTCCGCAATGGCGGCTTTGATCGCGTCTTCTGCCAGAATAGAACAGTGAATTTTCACCGGCGGCAGTTCAAGTTCTTCAGCAATATCGGTGTTTTTGATCGCCTGTGCTTCGTCCAGAGATTTCCCTTTCACCCATTCGGTCACCAGGGAGCTGGAAGCGATAGCGGAACCGCAGCCGTAAGTTTTAAAACGCGCGTCTTCAATGATACCTTCATCGTTGACTTTAATCTGCAACTTCATCACGTCGCCACAGGCCGGTGCACCCACCATGCCGCTGCCCACGTTCTCGTCGTTGTTGTCAAAAGAACCCACGTTACGCGGATTCTCGTAATGGTCGATAACTTTTTCGCTGTAAGCCATTATAAATTCTCCTGATTCCGATACCGATTAATGATGAGCCCATTCGATGCTGTTCAGATCCACGCCCTGCTTGTACATTTCCCACAGCGGAGAAAGGTCACGCAGACGACCGATGGATTTACGAACTAACTCGATGGTGTAGTCGATCTCTTCTTCAGTAGTAAAACGACCTAAAGAGAAACGGATAGAGCTATGTGCCAGCTCGTCGTTCAGCCCCAGCGCGCGCAGCACATAGGACGGTTCGAGGCTTGCCGACGTACAGGCGGAACCTGAAGAAACCGCGAGGTCTTTCAGCGCCATAATCAGCGACTCACCTTCAACGTAGTTAAAGCTGACGTTGAGAATGTTCGGCGCACCATGTTCCAGGTCACCGTTCAGGTAAACTTCTTCGATATCTTTGATGCCGTTCCACAGACGGTTACGCAGACCGCGCAGACGTTCCATCTCGGTCGCCATCTCTTCTTTTGCGATGCGATAGGCTTCGCCCATACCGACGATCTGGTGAACAGGCAAAGTGCCGGAACGCATACCGCGCTCGTGACCGCCGCCGTGCATTTGAGCTTCAATGCGTACGCGCGGTTTACGACGCACATACAGCGCACCGATACCTTTCGGGCCATAGATTTTGTGACCGGAGAAAGACATCAGGTCAACTTTCAACTGGCTCAGGTCGATAGGCAGTTTGCCCACGCTCTGGGTTGCATCAACGTGATAGATAATGCCGCGAGCACGGCACATTTCGCCGATAGCCGCGATATCCTGTACCACGCCGATTTCGTTATTTACGTGCATGATAGAAACGAGGATGGTGTCGTCACGCATCGCTGCTTCAAGTTCTTTCAGGTCGATAATGCCGTTACGCTGCGGTGCCAGGTAAGTGACTTCAAAACCTTCGCGCTCCAGCTGACGGCAGGTGTCCAGTACCGCTTTGTGTTCGGTTTTGCTGGTGATGATGTGCTTGCCTTTTTTCTGATAAAAGTTGGCTGCACCTTTGATTGCCAGGTTGTCAGATTCGGTTGCACCAGAGGTAAAAACGATTTCACGCGGGTCAGCACCGACCAGATCGGCAATCTGATTACGGGCGATATCTACGGCTTCTTCAGCCTGCCAGCCGAAACGGTGAGAACGGGAGGCCGGGTTACCAAAGGTTCCGTCCATCGTCATAAACTGCATCATTTTCTCGGCAACACGCGGGTCCACCGGCGTGGTTGCGGAGTAGTCGAGATAAATCGGTAATTTCATTGCTCTATAAACTCCGTACATCACTCAATGCAAGGAATCAGGCTACCGGCTGGATGTACGACCGTGTTTACGGAGCGCGATACGCCCCGGCCTGATTCTGAATACTTTTTATCTTTTATGCGCGCAACTTAACGTCGATCGCGTCTTGTGTGCGGCTGCGTGGCGCGTCGTGAGTATGCTGACGACCAGACACATCCAGCACTTCCTGGTTATTAACCAGTTCGCCTAAAGTAATGTTGTTGAGAAAACCGGTGAGACGGTCGCTCAAATCACGCCACAGCGCGTGGGTCAGGCATTTATCGCCGCCCTGGCAGCCGCCTTTACCCTGACAACGGGTGGCATCTACAGATTCGTCAACGGCGCTAATCACTTCGCCAACGGCGATGCTGCTGGCATCTTTGCCCAACAGATAACCACCGCCAGGTCCACGTACGCTGGAAACCAGACCATTTTTACGCAGACGGGAAAACAGTTGTTCCAGATAGGAAAGGGAAATTCCCTGACGTTCGGAAATATCAGCCAACGGTACCGGGCCTGCTTCGGAGTTGAGCGCAACGTCCAGCATTGCGGTCACGGCATAGCGCCCTTTAGATGTCAGTCTCATGTCTTACTTCACCTCAAACTCGCCCCTGCCCGGGGTTTTTTATTGTAAAAGTGGGGGTATTGCATAGCAGGGTCAAGTCTGACATTCCCGAGTAATTTGGTCAACTATTTACTTGACTGATTTAGTCGGGTATTTAACCTTCAGTGCCATTTTTTATCGTGGCGTTTGTACCTATTATAGGATGCGGCGTGAACGCCTTATCCGACCTGGGGTTCTGTACACTTCCAGGCCTGATAAGACGCGATAAGTGTCGCATCCGGCGACGACTGTTATTCAGCCTTGTTACCTTTGTTTTGCTGCTCAATGGAAGCCAGAATCCCGCGCAGGATATTCAACTCCTGGCTTTCCGGGCGCGCACGGGTAAACAGACGGCGCAATTTATTCATCACCTGCCCCGGATGGTTTTCACGAATAAAGCCGGTTGCCAGCAGCGTTTGCTCCAGATGACCGTAAAAACGCTCAAGATCATCGACCAGCGGATACGGCGTCTCTTCATACTCAACCTGCTCGCCGTTTTCCTGAGTCGCCAGCCAGGCCATGCGCACTTCATACGCAATAACCTGAACCGCCATCGCCAGGTTCAGCGAGCTGTATTCCGGGTTAGCGGCAATCGCGACATGATAATGGCATTTCTGCAACTCTTCATTGGTCAAGCCGACGCGCTCGCGACCAAAAACCAGCGCCACCGGGGTATTTGCCGCTTCAGCGACGCTTTTCAGACCGCATTCGCGCGGGTCGAGCATCGGCCACGGCAGCGTGCGGGAGCGTGCGCTGGTGCCAACCACCAGGCTACAACCGGCTAACGCTTCGTCGAGCGTATCGACGATGTGAGCATTACCAATCACATCGCTGGCTCCCGCCGCCAGCGCGATGGCCTGAGAGTCAGGTTTCACCAGTGGATTAACCAACCACAGATTGGTTAATCCCATTGTTTTCATGGCACGGGCAACAGAACCCATATTGCCGGTGTGTGACGTCTCCACCAGCACAATTCGAATATTTTGCAGCATTGTCTTTCTTCGTCTAAAGATTATTCGCGCATCTTATCATAAAACGAAGACAGATGCCGATCTCGCTGCTATACTCTGCGCCGTTTTCCCGTTCTTTAACATCCAGTGAGAGAGACCGATGCATCCGATGCTGAACATCGCCGTGCGCGCAGCGCGTAAGGCGGGTAATTTAATTGCCAAAAACTATGAAACCCCGGACGCTGTAGAAGCGAGCCAGAAAGGCAGCAACGATTTCGTGACCAACGTAGATAAAGCTGCCGAAGCGGTGATTATCGACACGATTCGTAAATCTTACCCGCAGCACACCATCATCACCGAAGAAAGCGGTGAACTTGAAGGTACTGATCAGGATGTTCAATGGGTTATCGATCCACTGGATGGCACTACCAACTTTATCAAACGTCTGCCGCACTTCGCGGTATCTATCGCTGTTCGTATCAAAGGCCGCACCGAAGTTGCTGTGGTTTACGATCCTATGCGTAACGAACTGTTCACCGCGACTCGCGGTCAGGGCGCACAGTTAAACGGCTATCGTCTGCGCGGCAGCACCGCTCGCGATCTCGACGGTACTATTCTGGCGACCGGTTTCCCTTTCAAAGCGAAACAGTACGCAACCACCTACATCAATATCGTTGGCAAACTGTTTAGCGAATGCGCTGACTTCCGTCGTACCGGTTCTGCGGCGCTGGATCTGGCTTACGTAGCCGCTGGTCGCGTTGACGGTTTCTTCGAAATTGGTCTGCGCCCGTGGGACTTCGCCGCAGGCGAACTGCTGGTTCGTGAAGCAGGCGGTATCGTCAGCGATTTCACCGGTGGTCATAACTACATGCTGACCGGTAACATCGTTGCCGGTAACCCACGCGTAGTAAAAGCCATGCTGTCAAATATGCGTGACGAGTTAAGCGACGCTCTGAAGCGTTAATGACTCTGGCGGGTGATATCACTCACCCGCCCTCGCCTTTCAGGCGCTATTCCGAAATACTTCCTCACCGCTTTACTTTCTTTCGCCGCTCTCCCACCATCTTTCCCCGATTAATGGATTATAAAGAAGTCGCAAGGAAAGGTTATGGCACTGCCAGTGAACAAACGCGTTCTCAAAATTCTGTTTATCCTCTTTGTTGTTGCCTTCTGCATTTATTTAGTACCGCGCGTTGCCATCAACTTCTTCTATTACCCTGACGACAAAATTTACGGTCCCGAACCCTGGTCTGCAGAATCCGTCGAATTTACGGCTAAGGACGGTACTCGTCTGCAAGGCTGGTTTATCCCCTCTGCGACGGGTTCCGCTGACAACGCCATCGCAACCATCATTCATGCTCACGGCAATGCCGGAAACATGTCCGCCCACTGGCCGCTGGTCAGTTGGTTACCCAAGCGTAATTTCAACGTTTTTATGTTTGATTATCGCGGGTTTGGTAAATCAAAAGGCACGCCGTCCCAGGCTGGATTACTGGACGATACGCTAAGCGCCATCAGCGTGGTGCGCCATCGCAGTGATGTAAACCCACAACGGCTGGTGCTGTTCGGGCAGAGTATTGGAGGAGCGAATATTCTTGATGTTATTGGTCAGGGAGGTAGTGAGGGCATACGTGCGGTGATCCTCGACTCCACATTTGCCTCTTATGCGACCATCGCCAACCAGATGATCCCTGGCAGTGGCTACTTACTTGATGAGAGTTATAGCGGCGAAAATTACATCGCCAGCGTCAGCCCGATCCCGCTTTTACTGATTCACGGTAAAGCCGATCACGTTATCCCGTGGCAGCACAGTGAAAAGTTATATGCTCTGGCGAAAGAGCCAAAACGCCTGATTCTGATCCCTGACGGCGAACACATTGATGCCTTTTCCGATCGTCATGGTGATGTTTATCGTGAGCAGATGGTGGATTTTATCCTCAGTGCGTTGAATCCCGGGAATTCCCCCTAAGAATAAAACAGCAATAAATCACATTAAGACATGGTATTAAACTGGTCATATCCGTTTATATCGATAAAAATTCTGTGATGTCTGCCAGCATTTCTGATAATTAGCATTCCATTCCCCATTTCCCTAAGCAAACTTTAGCTATTCTTATCAATTATGCTTATGGGAGATCTACAGATGATGTCTACACTTGCTCCACCATCTGTCCTTTCTGCTCCCCAGCGCCGCTGCCAGATCTTGCTGACACTATTTCAGCCGGGGTTGACCGCCACCACGGCCACTCTCAGCGAGCTTAATGGTGTGGATGATAATATTGCGGTTCGCGATATCAGCGAAACAGGACGGGAAATCCTCCGCTATCACCAGCTCACGCTCACTACTGGTTATGACGGTAGCTACCGGGTTGAAGGTACAGTACTTAACCAACGTTTATGTTTATTTCACTGGCTACGACGCGGTTTTCGTTTATGTCCATCATTCATCACCAGCCGTTTCACTCCAGCCTTAAAGGAAGAACTGAAGCGCCGGGGGATTGCTCGCAACTTTTACGACGATACCAACCTGCAAGCTTTAGTTAATCTCTGTGCACGACGGTTGCAAAAATGCTTTGAAGCACGTGATGTTCATTTTCTGTGCCTGTATCTGCAATATTGCCTGCTACAACATCATGCCGGGATCTCGCCACAATTTAACCCACTGCAACGTCGATGGGCTGAGTCCTGTCTTGAGTTTCAGATAGCACAGGAAATTGGTCGCCACTGGCAACGGCGGGCACGCCAGCCTGTACCACCAGATGAGCCTTTGTTTATGGCGTTGCTCTTTTCCATGTTGCAAGTTCCCAATCCGCTGCAAGATGCTCATCAGCGCGATCGGCAATTACGCCAGGCCATTGTTCGTTTGGTACAACGTTTTCGTGAGCAGGGAAATGTTCGTTTCTATGATGAACAGGGGTTATGCGATCAGCTTTATACTCATCTCGCTCAGGCATTACGCCGCAGTTTGTTTACCATCGGTATTGATAACACCTTGCCAGAAGAGTTCAGCCGACTTTACCCACGCCTGGTTCGTACAACTCGCGCGGCGCTGGCCGGGTTTGAAAGTGAATACAATGTCCGTTTTTCCGATGAGGAAAGTGGCCTTGTGGCGGTGATTTTCGGCGCATGGCTGATGCAAGCAAATGAAATTAACGAAAAAAAGATTATTTTGCTGACGGGCAATGACAGTGAAAGAGAAGCGAATATTGAGCAGCAATTGCGCGAACTTACACTATTGCCACTCAATATTAAGCATATATCGGTGAAGACATTTTTACGAAATGGCGCCCCGAGAAACACGGTGCTGATTATTACACCTTATACCATCCCTTTACCGCTCTTTTCGCCGCCGCTGATTCATACGAATCAGATCCTGACCGTACACCAACAGGAGCAGATCCGTAAAATGCTGGAATAGTCAGCATGAGGGAACCACTTTCGGGCGCAAAAACATTGCCGGAAGCGCCACCAGCGCCATCACCCAAAACACGCCATGTCCGAGATATTGATACAGGAAACCGGCGAAGACGGTCATGATAGCGATACTGCCGCCCATCGCGACGGCAGAATAAACCGCCTGTAAACGGATAACCTCGCTTCCCTGACGAGCAGCAATGTAGCGCATGGCGGCCAGGTGGCACACAGTAAAGGTGCCGCAATGCAGAATTTGCACCACTATCAACCACGCTAGCTCAGTGGTTGCCCCCATAATGCCCCAACGTACTACCCCGCAAATCGCCGAGATCAACAACATATCGCGGGCGCTACAGCGACGAAAAAGTTTGTTACTCAGCGCAAAGATAATGACTTCCGCCACTACACCAAGCGACCATAAATAGCCCACCGCCGAAGCCGAGTAACCCGCAGCCTGCCAGTATATGGCGCTAAACCCGTAATATGCCGCGTGCGCCCCCTGCAATAGACAAACGCAGGCCAGAAAGCGCCAGTTCTGGCGAACCAGCGCCAGCCAGGCCGGCCACCCCGTGCTCTCCTGCTGGCGGCTCTCCCCTTGCGGTTGAATGGTCGGGCGAATCAGAAAACCAAGTAGCATGGATGCCACGCCCAACGTCAACAGCGCGAGGATCACCCGATAATCAAACACGCTGACCAGTTTGCCCGTCAGCGCCGAACCAATGACAAACGCCACTGAGCCCCAAAGTCGCACTTTGCCGTAATCAAGCGGGAACTGCTTTTGCCAGGTATTCGCCAGCGCGTCAGTTAACGGCACCAGCGGTGAGAAAAAGAGGTTAAAACCAACCATCACAAGCATCAGCCATGCCACATGCGCGCCAGCCCAGAAGGCGATGGCGAACAGCAGTGTCAACAACGCCAGTACACGAAGTGCAGAAATCAGGCGAGAAGGATCGCTGACGCGGGGCGCAATTATCAAACTGCCGAGAAAACGGGCAACCAGCCCTGCCCCCAACAACAGGCCGATAGTTTCTGGCGTTAAGCCAATCCCCTTAAGCCAGACGCTCCAGAAAGGTAGAAAAATACCGTAGCTAAAAAAGTATGTGAAATAACCGAGCGCCAGCCAGCGCGTGGATTGCAAAACCATGAGTCCCTCCCGTCAGGAGGCGTTAGTCTGAAGTTAATCGAATGTTGTTGCAAGTTGAAAAATAAGAAAATCAGGGCCACTTCCAGTACACCATTCTGGAAAAAATTATCGTTAATACCACTAACAAAATATCACCTACAGAAAATGTGCTGGATGTTGACCTGGATAATTACCAAATTTCTCATCTGCTGAGGCGTGGCGAGGTGCGAGTGTGTGTATTACGTTTAAATCACATTATCTTGCAAAGGGATTGGTTATGAACACACTACGTTATTTTGATTTTGGCGCAGCCCGCCCCGTGTTGTTATTAATTGCTCGTATTGCCGTCATCTTAATTTTCATTATTTTTGGTTTTCCCAAAATGATGGGCTTTGACGGTACGGTACAATATATGGCCTCGCTGGGTGCGCCGATGCCGATGCTGGCAGCCATTATTGCGGTAGTTATGGAAGTCCCCGCCGCGATATTAATCGTGCTTGGCTTTTTCACCCGTCCGCTGGCGGTGCTGTTTATTTTCTACACTCTGGGTACTGCGGTGATTGGTCACCATTACTGGGATATGTCCGGGGATGCAGTCGGGCCAAATATGATTAATTTCTGGAAGAATGTCAGTATTGCTGGCGCATTCCTGCTGCTGGCAATTACCGGGCCGGGGGCGATTTCTCTCGATCGACGTTAGGAAAGACGCCGGATGCGGCCTACAGATCCAACACCGATTGTAGGCCTGATAAGACGCGATAAGCGTCGCATCAGGCATGGTGCACCGATTGCTACAAAATTGAAATTACCCGCATCCGGCATTCTATAAATTACAGCAACTCAACCCGCAACGACATCTCTGAGGTTGTTGACTCCCCCGGCGCAAGTGCAACGAGGTCACCACCTTCCAGGCGATGATGGTCATCCGGCGCATGGCTCATCGGTTCCAGACAGAAGAAATCAAACGCGGTGATGCTGCCAACTTACTGATTTAGTGTATGATGGTGTTTTTGAGGTGCTCCAGTGGCTTCTGTTTCTATCAGC
>NZ_SZVK01000050.1:0-30162 GCF_005280595.1 Escherichia sp. MR
GAAGGCGTAGAGATGGTAATGCCGGGCGACAACATCAAAATGGTTGTTACCCTGATCCACCCGATCGCGATGGACGATGGTCTGCGTTTCGCAATCCGTGAAGGCGGCCGTACCGTTGGCGCGGGCGTTGTAGCTAAAGTTCTGAGCTAATTGCCGATAACATTTGACGCAATGCGCAATAAAAGGGCATCATTTGATGCCCTTTTTGCACGCTTTCGTACCAGAACCTGGCTCATCAGTGATTTTCTTTGTCATAATCATTGCTGAGACAGGCTCTGTTGAGGGCGTATAATCCGAAAAGCGAATACGCGTTTCGATTTGGTTTGCCTCGCTATCGCGGGGTGAAAATGTTTGTAGAATACTTCTGACAGGTTGGTTTATGAGTGCGAATACCGAAGCTCAAGGAAGCGGGCGCGGCCTGGAAGCGATGAAGTGGGTCGTTGTGGTGGCATTGCTCCTGGTGGCAATCGTCGGCAACTACCTTTATCGCGACATTATGCTGCCGCTGCGTGCGCTGGCCGTAGTAATTCTGATTGCTGCAGCGGGTGGTGTCGCGCTGTTAACGACAAAAGGTAAAGCAACCGTTGCTTTTGCCCGTGAAGCGCGTACCGAAGTCCGTAAGGTCATTTGGCCGACTCGCCAGGAAACATTGCACACCACGCTGATTGTGGCTGCGGTTACCGCAGTAATGTCACTGATCCTGTGGGGACTGGATGGTATTCTGGTTCGCCTGGTATCCTTTATCACTGGCCTGAGGTTCTGAGATGTCTGAAGCTCCTAAAAAGCGCTGGTACGTCGTTCAGGCGTTTTCCGGTTTTGAAGGCCGCGTAGCAACGTCGCTGCGTGAGCATATCAAATTACACAACATGGAAGAGTTGTTTGGCGAAGTCATGGTTCCGACTGAAGAAGTCGTTGAGATCCGTGGCGGTCAGCGTCGCAAAAGCGAACGCAAATTCTTCCCTGGCTACGTCCTCGTTCAGATGGTGATGAACGACGCGAGCTGGCACCTGGTGCGCAGCGTACCGCGTGTGATGGGCTTCATCGGCGGTACTTCCGATCGTCCTGCGCCAATCAGCGATAAAGAAGTTGATGCGATTATGAACCGCCTGCAGCAGGTTGGTGATAAGCCGCGTCCGAAGACGCTGTTTGAACCGGGTGAAATGGTTCGTGTTAATGATGGTCCGTTCGCTGACTTCAACGGCGTCGTTGAAGAGGTGGATTACGAGAAGTCTCGTCTGAAAGTCTCTGTTTCTATCTTCGGTCGTGCGACCCCGGTAGAGCTGGACTTCAGCCAGGTTGAAAAAGCCTAACCCAGCGATCAAAAAAGCGGCGATTTAATCGTTGCACAAGGCGTGAGATTGGAATACAATTTCGCGCCTTTTGTTTTTATGGGCCTTGCCCGTAAAACGATTTTTTATATCACGGGGAGCCTCTCAGAGGCGTTATTACCCAACTTGAGGAATTTATAATGGCTAAGAAAGTACAAGCCTATGTCAAGCTGCAGGTTGCAGCTGGTATGGCTAACCCGAGTCCGCCAGTAGGTCCGGCTCTGGGTCAGCAGGGCGTAAACATCATGGAATTCTGCAAAGCGTTCAACGCAAAAACTGATTCCATCGAAAAAGGTCTGCCGATTCCGGTAGTTATCACCGTTTACGCTGACCGTTCTTTCACTTTCGTTACCAAGACTCCGCCGGCAGCAGTTCTGCTGAAAAAAGCGGCTGGTATCAAGTCTGGTTCCGGTAAGCCGAACAAAGACAAAGTGGGTAAAATTTCCCGCACTCAGCTGCAGGAAATCGCGCAGACCAAAGCTGCCGACATGACTGGTGCCGACATTGAAGCGATGACTCGCTCCATCGAAGGTACTGCACGTTCCATGGGCCTGGTAGTGGAGGACTAAGAAATGGCTAAACTGACCAAGCGCATGCGTGTTATCCGCGAGAAAGTTGATGCGACCAAACAGTACGACATCAACGAAGCTATCGCTCTGCTGAAAGAGCTGGCGACTGCTAAATTCGTAGAAAGCGTGGACGTTGCTGTTAACCTCGGCATCGACGCTCGTAAATCTGACCAGAACGTACGTGGTGCAACTGTACTGCCGCACGGTACTGGCCGTTCCGTTCGCGTAGCTGTATTTACCCAGGGCGCAAACGCTGAAGCTGCTAAAGCTGCAGGCGCTGAACTGGTAGGTATGGAAGATCTGGCTGACCAGATCAAGAAAGGCGAAATGAACTTTGACGTTGTTATTGCTTCTCCGGATGCAATGCGCGTTGTTGGCCAGCTGGGCCAGGTTCTGGGTCCGCGCGGCCTGATGCCGAACCCGAAAGTGGGTACTGTAACCCCGAACGTTGCTGAAGCGGTTAAAAACGCTAAAGCTGGCCAGGTTCGTTACCGTAACGACAAAAACGGCATCATCCACACCACCATTGGTAAAGTGGACTTTGACGCTGACAAACTGAAAGAAAACCTGGAAGCTCTGCTGGTTGCGCTGAAAAAAGCAAAACCGACTCAGGCGAAAGGTGTGTACATCAAGAAAGTTAGCATCTCCACCACCATGGGTGCAGGTGTTGCAGTTGACCAGGCTGGCCTGAGCGCTTCTGCAAACTAATACCTTTACGTGGGCGGTGATTTTGTCTACAATCTTACCCCCACGTATAATGCTTAATGCAGACGTATATCCGAGATATTCGGGTTGTGGCAAGGCGGCAACTGAGTGAGTCGCCAGGAGCATAGCTAACTATGTGACTGGTGCGAACGAAGGAAGCCAACGCCGCCACAAACTGAATAGCGACGGATAGAAAAGATTTGTTCGTTGGAGCCTGGCCTATCCAGGCCTCCGTCGAAGACCGCAGGAGTTTCGTAAGAAACTTAATCCCCTGCGTAGACGGTGACAGAACGCTAAGATTATTCTTGTATATTCTGGCTTGTTTCTGCTCACCGTAATTAAGACGCTCTCTCCATTTGGAGGAGTGAAGTGAGTTCCAGAGATTTTCTCTGGCAAACATCCAGGAGCAAAGCTAATGGCTTTAAATCTTCAAGACAAACAAGCGATTGTTGCTGAAGTCAGCGAAGTAGCCAAAGGCGCGCTGTCTGCAGTGGTTGCGGATTCCCGTGGCGTAACTGTAGATAAAATGACTGAACTGCGTAAAGCAGGTCGCGAAGCTGGCGTATACATGCGTGTTGTTCGTAACACCCTGCTGCGCCGTGCTGTTGAAGGTACTCCGTTCGAGTGCCTGAAAGACGCGTTTGTTGGTCCGACCCTGATTGCATACTCTATGGAACACCCGGGCGCTGCAGCTCGTCTGTTCAAAGAGTTCGCGAAAGCGAATGCAAAATTTGAGGTCAAAGCCGCTGCCTTTGAAGGTGAGCTGATCCCGGCGTCTCAGATCGACCGCCTGGCAACTCTGCCGACCTACGAAGAAGCAATTGCACGCCTGATGGCAACCATGAAAGAAGCTTCGGCTGGCAAACTGGTTCGTACTCTGGCTGCTGTACGCGATGCGAAAGAAGCTGCTTAATCGCAGTTATCTTTTTAACGCATTCGCTTACGTATAAACTTATTCTGATATTCAGGAACAATTTAAATGTCTATCACTAAAGATCAAATCATTGAAGCAGTTGCAGCTATGTCTGTAATGGACGTTGTAGAACTGATCTCTGCAATGGAAGAAAAATTCGGTGTTTCCGCTGCTGCTGCTGTAGCTGTAGCTGCTGGCCCGGTTGAAGCTGCTGAAGAAAAAACTGAATTCGACGTAATTCTGAAAGCTGCTGGCGCTAACAAAGTTGCTGTTATCAAAGCAGTACGTGGCGCAACTGGCCTGGGTCTGAAAGAAGCTAAAGACCTGGTAGAATCTGCTCCAGCTGCTCTGAAAGAAGGCGTGAGCAAAGACGACGCTGAAGCACTGAAAAAAGCTCTGGAAGAAGCTGGCGCTGAAGTTGAAGTTAAATAAGCCAACCCTTCCGGTTGCAGCCTGAGAAATCAGGCTGATGGCTGGTGACTTTTTAGTCACCAGCCTTTTTGCGCTGTAAGGCGCCAGTAGCGTTTCACACTGTTTGACTACTGCTGTGCCTTTCAATGCTTGTTTCTATCGACGACTTAATATACTGCGACAGAACGCCCGTTCTGTGTAAATCGCAATGAAATGGTTTAAGCGTGATAGCAACAGGCATTGCGGAAAGTATCCATTTTCCGGTCAACAAAATAGTGTTGCACAAACTGTCCGCTCAGTGGACAGATGGGTCGACTTGTCAGCGAGCTGAGGAACCCTATGGTTTACTCCTATACCGAGAAAAAACGTATTCGTAAGGATTTTGGTAAACGTCCACAAGTTCTGGATGTACCTTATCTCCTTTCTATCCAGCTTGACTCGTTTCAGAAATTTATCGAGCAAGATCCTGAAGGGCAGTATGGTCTGGAAGCTGCTTTCCGTTCCGTATTCCCGATTCAGAGCTACAGCGGTAATTCCGAGCTGCAATACGTCAGCTACCGCCTTGGCGAACCGGTGTTTGACGTCCAGGAATGTCAAATCCGTGGCGTGACCTATTCCGCACCGCTGCGCGTTAAACTGCGTCTGGTGATCTATGAGCGCGAAGCGCCGGAAGGCACCGTAAAAGACATTAAAGAACAAGAAGTCTACATGGGCGAAATTCCGCTCATGACGGACAACGGTACCTTTGTTATCAACGGTACTGAGCGTGTTATCGTTTCCCAGCTGCACCGTAGTCCTGGCGTCTTCTTTGACTCCGACAAAGGTAAAACCCACTCTTCGGGTAAAGTGCTGTATAACGCGCGCATCATCCCTTACCGTGGTTCCTGGCTGGACTTCGAATTCGATCCGAAGGACAACCTGTTCGTACGTATCGACCGTCGCCGTAAACTGCCTGCGACCATCATTCTGCGCGCCCTGAACTACACCACAGAGCAGATCCTCGACCTGTTCTTTGAAAAAGTTATCTTTGAAATCCGTGATAACAAGCTGCAGATGGAACTGGTGCCGGAACGCCTGCGTGGTGAAACCGCATCTTTTGACATCGAAGCTAACGGTAAAGTGTACGTAGAAAAAGGCCGCCGTATTACTGCGCGCCACATTCGCCAGCTGGAAAAAGACGACGTCAAACTGATTGAAGTTCCGGTTGAGTACATCGCAGGTAAAGTGGTTGCTAAAGACTATATTGATGAGTCTACCGGCGAGCTGATCTGCGCAGCGAACATGGAGCTGAGCCTGGATCTGCTGGCTAAGCTGAGCCAGTCTGGTCATAAGCGTATCGAAACGCTGTTCACCAACGATCTGGATCACGGCCCATATATCTCTGAAACCTTACGTGTCGACCCAACTAACGACCGTCTGAGCGCACTGGTTGAAATCTACCGCATGATGCGCCCTGGCGAGCCGCCGACTCGTGAAGCAGCTGAAAGCCTGTTCGAGAACCTGTTCTTCTCCGAAGACCGTTATGACTTGTCTGCGGTTGGTCGTATGAAGTTCAACCGTTCTCTGCTGCGCGAAGAAATCGAAGGTTCCGGTATCCTGAGCAAAGACGACATCATTGATGTTATGAAAAAGCTCATCGATATCCGTAACGGTAAAGGCGAAGTCGATGATATCGACCACCTCGGCAACCGTCGTATCCGTTCCGTTGGCGAAATGGCGGAAAACCAGTTCCGTGTTGGCCTGGTACGTGTAGAGCGTGCGGTGAAAGAGCGTCTGTCTCTGGGCGATCTGGATACCCTGATGCCTCAGGACATGATCAACGCCAAGCCGATTTCCGCAGCAGTAAAAGAGTTCTTCGGTTCCAGCCAGCTGTCTCAGTTTATGGACCAGAACAACCCGCTGTCTGAGATTACGCACAAACGTCGTATCTCTGCACTCGGTCCAGGCGGTCTGACCCGTGAACGTGCAGGCTTCGAAGTTCGAGACGTACACCCGACTCACTACGGTCGCGTATGTCCAATCGAAACCCCTGAAGGTCCGAACATCGGTCTGATCAACTCCCTGTCCGTGTACGCACAGACTAACGAATACGGCTTCCTTGAGACTCCGTATCGTAAAGTGACCGACGGTGTTGTAACTGACGAAATTCACTACCTGTCTGCTATCGAAGAAGGTAACTACGTTATCGCCCAGGCGAACTCCAACCTGGATGAAGAAGGCCACTTCGTAGAAGACCTGGTAACTTGCCGTAGTAAAGGCGAATCCAGCTTGTTCAGCCGCGACCAGGTTGACTACATGGACGTATCCACCCAGCAGGTGGTATCCGTCGGTGCGTCCCTGATCCCGTTCCTTGAACACGATGACGCCAACCGTGCATTGATGGGTGCGAACATGCAACGTCAGGCCGTTCCGACTCTGCGTGCTGATAAGCCGCTGGTTGGTACGGGTATGGAACGTGCTGTTGCCGTTGACTCCGGTGTAACTGCGGTTGCTAAACGTGGCGGTGTCGTTCAGTACGTGGATGCTTCCCGTATCGTTATCAAAGTTAACGAAGACGAGATGTATCCGGGCGAAGCTGGTATCGATATCTACAACCTGACCAAATACACCCGTTCGAACCAGAACACCTGTATCAACCAGATGCCGTGTGTTTCTCTGGGTGAACCGGTTGAACGTGGCGACGTGCTGGCAGACGGTCCGTCCACCGACCTCGGTGAACTGGCGCTTGGTCAGAACATGCGCGTAGCGTTCATGCCGTGGAATGGTTACAACTTCGAAGACTCCATCCTCGTATCCGAGCGTGTTGTTCAGGAAGACCGTTTCACCACCATCCACATTCAGGAACTGGCGTGTGTGTCCCGTGACACCAAGCTGGGGCCGGAAGAGATCACCGCTGACATCCCGAACGTGGGTGAAGCTGCGCTCTCCAAACTGGATGAATCCGGTATCGTTTACATTGGTGCGGAAGTGACCGGTGGCGACATTCTGGTTGGTAAGGTAACGCCGAAAGGTGAAACTCAACTGACCCCAGAAGAAAAACTGCTGCGTGCGATCTTCGGTGAGAAAGCGTCTGACGTTAAAGACTCTTCTCTGCGCGTACCAAACGGTGTATCCGGTACGGTTATCGACGTTCAGGTCTTTACTCGCGATGGCGTAGAAAAAGACAAACGTGCGCTGGAAATCGAAGAAATGCAGCTCAAACAGGCGAAGAAAGACCTGTCTGAAGAACTGCAGATCCTCGAAGCGGGTCTGTTCAGCCGTATCCGTGCTGTGCTGGTAGCCGGTGGCGTTGAAGCTGAGAAGCTCGACAAACTGCCGCGCGATCGCTGGCTGGAGCTGGGCCTGACCGACGAAGAGAAACAAAATCAGCTGGAACAGCTGGCTGAGCAGTATGACGAACTGAAACACGAGTTCGAGAAGAAACTCGAAGCGAAACGCCGCAAAATCACCCAGGGCGACGATCTGGCACCGGGCGTGCTGAAGATTGTTAAGGTATATCTGGCGGTTAAACGCCGTATCCAGCCTGGTGACAAGATGGCAGGTCGTCACGGTAACAAGGGTGTAATTTCTAAGATCAACCCGATCGAAGATATGCCTTACGATGAAAACGGTACGCCGGTAGACATCGTACTGAACCCGCTGGGCGTACCGTCTCGTATGAACATCGGTCAGATCCTCGAAACCCACCTGGGTATGGCTGCGAAAGGTATCGGCGACAAGATCAACGCCATGCTGAAACAGCAGCAAGAAGTCGCGAAACTGCGCGAATTCATCCAGCGTGCGTACGATCTGGGCGCTGACGTTCGTCAGAAAGTTGACCTGAGTACCTTCAGCGATGAAGAAGTTATGCGTCTGGCTGAAAACCTGCGCAAAGGTATGCCAATCGCCACGCCGGTGTTCGACGGTGCGAAAGAAGCAGAAATTAAAGAGCTGCTGAAACTTGGCGACCTGCCGACTTCTGGTCAGATCCGCCTGTACGACGGCCGCACTGGTGAACAGTTCGAACGTCCGGTAACCGTAGGTTACATGTACATGCTGAAACTGAACCACCTGGTCGACGATAAGATGCACGCGCGTTCCACTGGTTCTTACAGTCTGGTTACTCAGCAGCCGCTGGGTGGTAAGGCACAGTTCGGTGGTCAGCGTTTCGGGGAGATGGAAGTGTGGGCGCTGGAAGCATACGGCGCGGCATACACTCTGCAGGAAATGCTCACCGTTAAGTCTGATGACGTGAACGGTCGTACCAAGATGTATAAGAACATCGTGGACGGCAACCATCAGATGGAGCCGGGCATGCCAGAATCCTTCAACGTATTGTTGAAAGAGATTCGTTCGCTGGGTATTAACATCGAACTGGAAGACGAGTAATTCTCGCTCAAACAGGTCACTGCTGTCGGGGTAAAACCCGGCAGCGGATTGTGCTAACTCCGACGGGAGCAAATCCGTGAAAGATTTATTAAAGTTTCTGAAAGCGCAGACTAAAACCGAAGAGTTTGATGCGATCAAAATTGCTCTGGCATCGCCAGACATGATCCGTTCATGGTCTTTCGGTGAAGTTAAAAAGCCGGAAACCATCAACTACCGTACGTTCAAACCTGAGCGTGACGGCCTTTTCTGCGCCCGTATCTTTGGGCCGGTAAAAGACTACGAGTGCCTGTGCGGTAAGTACAAGCGCCTGAAACACCGTGGCGTTATCTGTGAGAAGTGCGGCGTTGAAGTGACCCAGACCAAAGTACGCCGTGAGCGTATGGGCCACATCGAGCTGGCTTCTCCGACTGCGCACATCTGGTTCCTGAAATCGCTGCCGTCCCGTATCGGCCTGCTGCTCGATATGCCGCTGCGCGATATCGAACGCGTGCTGTACTTCGAATCCTATGTGGTAATCGAAGGCGGTATGACCAACCTGGAACGCCAGCAGATCCTGACTGAAGAGCAGTATCTGGACGCGCTGGAAGAGTTCGGTGACGAATTCGACGCGAAAATGGGTGCGGAAGCAATCCAGGCTCTGCTGAAGAGCATGGATCTGGAGCAAGAGTGCGAACAGCTGCGTGAAGAGCTGAACGAAACTAACTCCGAAACCAAGCGCAAGAAGCTGACCAAGCGTATCAAACTGCTGGAAGCGTTCGTTCAGTCTGGTAACAAGCCAGAGTGGATGATCCTGACCGTTCTGCCGGTACTGCCGCCAGATCTGCGTCCGCTGGTTCCGCTGGATGGTGGTCGTTTCGCGACTTCTGACCTGAACGATCTGTATCGTCGCGTCATTAACCGTAACAACCGTCTGAAACGTCTGCTGGATCTGGCTGCGCCGGATATCATCGTACGCAACGAAAAACGTATGCTGCAGGAAGCGGTAGACGCCCTGCTGGATAACGGTCGTCGCGGTCGTGCGATCACCGGTTCTAACAAGCGTCCTCTGAAATCTTTGGCCGACATGATCAAAGGCAAACAGGGTCGTTTCCGTCAGAACCTGCTCGGTAAGCGTGTTGACTACTCCGGTCGTTCTGTAATCACCGTAGGTCCATACCTGCGTCTGCATCAGTGCGGTCTGCCGAAGAAAATGGCGCTGGAGCTGTTCAAACCGTTCATCTACGGCAAGCTGGAACTGCGTGGTCTTGCTACCACCATTAAAGCTGCTAAGAAAATGGTTGAGCGCGAAGAAGCTGTCGTTTGGGATATCCTGGACGAAGTTATCCGCGAACACCCGGTACTGCTGAACCGTGCACCGACTCTGCACCGTCTGGGTATCCAGGCATTTGAACCGGTACTGATCGAAGGTAAAGCTATCCAGCTGCACCCGCTGGTTTGTGCGGCATATAACGCCGACTTCGATGGTGACCAGATGGCTGTTCACGTACCGCTGACGCTGGAAGCCCAGCTGGAAGCGCGTGCGCTGATGATGTCTACCAACAACATCCTGTCCCCGGCGAACGGCGAACCAATCATCGTTCCGTCTCAGGACGTTGTACTGGGTCTGTACTACATGACCCGTGACTGTGTTAACGCCAAAGGCGAAGGCATGGTGCTGACTGGCCCGAAAGAAGCAGAACGTATTTATCGCGCTGGTCTGGCTTCTCTGCATGCGCGCGTTAAAGTGCGTATCACCGAGTATGAAAAAGATGCTAACGGTGAATTAGTAGCGAAAACCAGCCTGAAAGACACGACTGTTGGCCGTGCCATTCTGTGGATGATTGTACCGAAAGGTCTGCCTTACTCCATCGTCAACCAGGCGCTGGGTAAAAAAGCAATCTCCAAAATGCTGAACACCTGCTACCGCATTCTCGGTCTGAAACCGACCGTTATTTTTGCGGACCAGATCATGTACACCGGCTTTGCATATGCAGCGCGTTCCGGTGCATCGGTTGGTATCGATGACATGGTCATCCCGGAGAAGAAACACGAAATCATCTCCGAGGCAGAAGCAGAAGTTGCTGAAATTCAGGAACAGTTCCAGTCTGGTCTGGTAACTGCGGGCGAACGCTACAACAAAGTTATCGATATCTGGGCTGCGGCGAACGATCGTGTATCCAAAGCGATGATGGATAACCTGCAAACTGAAACCGTTATTAACCGTGACGGTCAGGAAGAGAAACAGGTATCTTTCAACAGCATCTACATGATGGCCGACTCCGGTGCGCGTGGTTCTGCGGCACAGATTCGTCAGCTTGCTGGTATGCGTGGTCTGATGGCGAAGCCGGATGGCTCCATCATCGAAACGCCAATCACCGCGAACTTCCGTGAAGGCCTGAACGTACTCCAGTACTTCATCTCCACCCACGGTGCTCGTAAAGGTCTGGCGGATACCGCACTGAAAACTGCGAACTCCGGTTACCTGACTCGTCGTCTGGTTGACGTGGCGCAGGACCTGGTGGTTACTGAAGACGATTGTGGTACTCATGAAGGTATCATGATGACTCCGGTTATCGAGGGTGGTGACGTTAAAGAGCCGCTGCGCGATCGCGTATTGGGTCGTGTAACTGCTGAAGACGTTCTGAAGCCGGGTACTGCTGATATCCTCGTTCCGCGCAACACGCTGCTGCACGAACAGTGGTGTGACCTGCTGGAAGAGAACTCTGTCGACGCGGTTAAAGTACGTTCTGTTGTATCCTGTGACACCGACTTTGGTGTATGTGCGCACTGCTACGGTCGTGACCTGGCGCGTGGCCACATCATCAACAAAGGTGAAGCAATCGGTGTTATCGCGGCACAGTCCATCGGTGAACCGGGTACTCAGCTGACCATGCGTACGTTCCACATCGGTGGTGCGGCGTCCCGTGCGGCTGCTGAATCCAGCATCCAGGTGAAAAACAAAGGTAGCATCAAGCTCAGCAACGTGAAGTCGGTTGTGAACTCCAGCGGTAAACTGGTTATCACTTCCCGTAACACCGAACTGAAGCTGATCGACGAATTTGGTCGTACCAAAGAAAGCTACAAAGTGCCTTACGGTGCGGTACTGGCGAAAGGTGATGGCGAACAGGTTGCAGGCGGCGAAACCGTTGCAAACTGGGACCCGCACACCATGCCGGTTATCACTGAAGTAAGCGGTTTTGTTCGCTTCACCGATATGATTGACGGTCAGACCATTACTCGTCAGACCGACGAATTGACCGGTCTGTCTTCGCTGGTAGTTCTGGATTCCGCAGAACGTACCGCAGGTGGTAAAGATCTGCGTCCGGCACTGAAAATCGTTGATGCTCAGGGTAACGACGTTCTGATCCCTGGTACTGATATGCCTGCGCAGTACTTCCTGCCGGGTAAAGCGATTGTTCAGCTGGAAGATGGCGTACAGATCAGCTCTGGTGACACCCTGGCGCGTATTCCGCAGGAATCTGGCGGTACTAAGGACATCACCGGTGGTCTGCCGCGCGTTGCGGATCTGTTCGAAGCACGTCGTCCGAAAGAGCCGGCAATCCTGGCTGAAATCAGCGGTGTCGTTTCCTTCGGTAAAGAAACCAAAGGTAAACGTCGTCTGGTTATCACTCCGGTAGACGGCAGCGAACCTTACGAAGAGATGATTCCGAAATGGCGTCAGCTCAACGTGTTCGAAGGTGAACGTGTAGAACGTGGTGACGTCATTTCCGATGGTCCGGAAGCGCCGCACGACATTCTGCGTCTGCGTGGTGTTCATGCTGTGACTCGTTACATCGTTAACGAAGTACAGGACGTATACCGTCTGCAGGGCGTTAAGATTAACGATAAACACATCGAAGTTATCGTTCGTCAGATGCTGCGTAAAGCCACCATCGTTAACGCGGGTAGCTCCGACTTCCTGGAAGGCGAACAGGTTGAATACTCTCGCGTCAAGATCGCAAACCGCGAACTGGAAGCGAACGGCAAAGTGGGTGCAACTTATGCCCGCGATCTGCTGGGTATCACCAAAGCGTCTCTGGCAACCGAGTCGTTCATCTCTGCGGCATCGTTCCAGGAGACCACTCGCGTACTGACCGAAGCAGCTGTTGCGGGCAAACGCGATGAACTGCGCGGTCTGAAAGAGAACGTTATCGTGGGTCGTCTGATCCCGGCAGGTACGGGTTATGCGTATCACCAGGATCGTATGCGCCGCCGTGCTGCGGGTGAAGCTCCGGCTGCACCGCAGGTGACTGCAGAAGACGCGTCTGCCAGCCTGGCAGAACTGCTGAACGCAGGTCTGGGCGGTTCTGATAACGAGTAATCGTTAATCCGCAAATAATGTAAAAACCCGCTTCGGCGGGTTTTTTTATGGGGGTTATTCAGAGGGCAAAGCCTTCACGGGAAATATTAAGAAAGGCAGGGCGAAACGAGGAAGAAGCTTTTCGCCCTGGACAACATTCCTGCTGACGGTACTACCATAAAAAAACGCAACGCTTTCAACAACCTTCCGTTTTTCATCTTCCGTAGCAGCTCGGAATAAATTTACGTTCTTACATTCTGTCTCATGGCCTTTGCGAGGCGCGTCCCAGATAGCTGTCCCAGTCTTTCCATACCGGCTGCAAACCCTGAGCGATTAATGCGGCAGCAACCGTTTCAGGTCGGCGATCGTCGTGCGGTGAGAACTGTTCCAGCTCGGGGTGATTGTCGGCATAGCCACCTGGCTGCGTTTTCGAGAAGGCGCTGACGTTATTAATTGCCAGCGGAATAACGCGATCGCGAAACCACGGTGATTCCCGCGTGGAGAGTGAGAGTTCAATCTCCGGCGCAAGCAGACGGAAGGCGCAGATGGTTTGCACTAACTGGCGTTCATCCATAATCGACGCAGGCTCAATGCCGCCAGTACACGGACGCAGGCGCGGGAAGGAGACGGAATAACGACTTTGCCAGTAATGCTGTTGCAGCCACAGTAAATGCTCGGCAACCATATAGCAGTCAACGCGCCAGCTGTCAGAAAGGCCGATTAGCGCGCCGAGGCCTATCTTATCAATCCCCGCGCGACCCAGCCGATCCGGCGTTTCCAGTCGCCAGAAAAAGTCCTGTTTTTTACCTTTCAGATGATGGCGGGCATATGTCGCCTCGTGATACGTCTCCTGATAAACCATTACCCCATCGAGACCAAGTTGCTTTAACTCGGCGTATTCCGCTTCCGCCAGCGGCTGTACTTCCATCTGTAGTGAAGAGAACTGTTCACGCAGGGCAGGGAGATGACGACGAAAGTAATCCATTCCCACTTTTGCCTGATGTTCACCAGTGACCAGCAACAGATGCTCAAAGCCCATTTCCCGAATAGCGGCGCTTTCTCTGGCGATATCTGCTTCATCCAGCGTTTTGCGCTTGATGCGATTGCTCATGGAAAATCCACAGTACGTGCAGTCGTTAGCGCAAAGATTGGAAAGATAAAGCGGGACGTAGAAGCTGACGACGTTGCCAAATCGCTGACGAGTCAGACGCTGCGCCCGTTGAGCCAGTGGTTCCAGGTATTCACTGGCGGCTGGCGATAACAGCGCCATCATGTCGTCGCGGGTAAGTGGCGCTGTACTCAGCGCCCGCTCTACGTCAGCAGCCGTTTTGCTGTTGATACGCAGGCGGATGTCGTCCCAGTCCAGTTGCCGCCAGCGGTCGCTGAAGGTTTTCATGCCGATGCCTCCAGAAATCCGGTCAGTGGGCTGGTGGCATGAGCAAAATGACTGCGGCTGCCAGGTCCGGCCTGACGTGCCAGCAGGCCCGCTTCTACCGCCAGGCGAAATGCCTTCGCCATGGTGACGGGATCGTCCGCGACGGCAATTGCCGTATTCACTAACACCGCATCGGCGCCCATTTCCAGCGCCTGCGCGGCATGGCTTGGAACGCCGATGCCAGCATCAACGACTACCGGAACCGTGGCCTGCTGGATAATAATCTCCAGCATGGCGCGGGTTTCTAGCCCCTGATTAGAACCAATCGGTGCACCGAGCGGCATCACCGCTGCACAGCCCACTTCTTCCAGACGTTTGCACAACACCGGATCGGCACCGCAGTAAGGCAGCACGACAAATCCTTGTTGCACCAGCGTTTCGGCGGCTTTCAGCGTTTCGATGGGATCGGGCAACAACCAGCGGGCGTCAGGGTGAATCTCCAGCTTCAGCCAGTGTGTTCCTAACGCTTCACGTGCCAGATGGGCAGCGAAAATGGCTTCTTCCGCCGTTTTCGCCCCAGAAGTATTCGGTAGCAGTGTCACACCCGCCGCGATAAGCGGGGCGAGGATAGCGTCATTGTGTTGGCGCAAGTCGACGCGTTTCATTGCCAGCGTCACCACCTGGCTGCCGGAAGCGCGGATCGCCTCCACCATAAGTTGTGAAGAGGCGAATTTCCCGGTGCCGGTAAACAGATGTGAATCAAACATTTTGTCCGCGATACGTAACATTTCAACCTCCTGCAATAACCTGAAAAAGCAGGATCTGGTCGCCATCCTGCACGATATGTTGCGCCCATTGCTCGCGCGGGACGATTTGCTGATTAATCGCCAGCGCCGCGCCTGCTTTTAGCTGATCGAGTTGTTCCAGCAGTTCGTGAACAGTTTGTCCGGTGGCACACTGCATCGGTTGATCGTTAAACAGAATCTGCATTGCGCCCTCCGCATACCGGACATCCGTTGGCGCGGCGCAACGACAGGCTGCGCCACTGGCTGGATTTACCGTCGAACAGTCGGAGTTCTCCTGTAGGCGTCTCTATACCGCTCAATAACTTAATCGCTTCCAGTGCCTGTAACGTGCCCATCACTCCGACCACCGGACCAACCACGCCTGCCGTGCGGCAGTTGCGTTCTGGCTCCTGGTTATCCAGCCATAGGCAGCGATAACAACCGTGCTCCCAGGGCGGCGTTAATACCATCAACTGACCGCCAAATCCGACCGCGCTGGCGGTGATAAGCGGCGTGTTGAGTGCCACGCAGGCGGCATTAATCTCCTGGCGAGTCACCATATTGTCGGTACAGTCGAGCACCACATCGGCTTGTGCAACCGCATCTTTTAACGCCTCACCCGTTAACCGTTGTTGTAGTGCTGTCAGTTGAATGTCGGGATTTAACTGTGTCAGTCGCTGTTGGCAGACCTGCGATTTCGGGCGATTGATATCTTCAGTGGTAAAGAGGATTTGTCGTTGCAGATTGCTCAAATGCACATCGTCGTCATCTGCCAGTACCAGCGTCCCGACACCAGCGCCCGCCAGGTACAGCGCAGCAGGTGTACCCAGCCCGCCCAGACCGATAATCAGCACCTGGCTGTCGAGCAGTTTTTGCTGCCCGTCAAGAGCGATATCGTCGAGCAGGATTTGACGGCTGTAACGCATAAAGTCACGGTCATTCATCGCCAACTCCTGCAATTTCCAGCAATTGTGCAGTTGCCAAACGCCAGTCTGCCGCCTGGGTAATGGCACTGACGACGGCGATACTGCCGACACCCGTCGCCATCACCGCAGGCGCGCGCGGCAGACTGATACCGCCAATCGCCACGGTGGGATAATCCACCAGACGCTCAATGTGCCGTGTCAACTGCTCTAGCCCCTGCGGTGCAGAAGGCATCTGTTTGGTTTGTGTCGGAAACACATGTCCCAGCGCGATATAAGAAGGTCGTGCTGCCAGCGCAACGTCGATTTCCATATCGTCATGGGTCGAAACGCCAAGCCGCAGACCAGCCGCGCGGATGGCGCTGAGATCGGTAGATTGCAAATCTTCCTGCCCCAGATGGACGCCATACGCCTGATGCTTGATCGCCAGCCGCCAGTAATCATTAATAAACAGCCGCGCGTTATAGCGGCGACCCAGCTCAATTGCCGCCACGACATCGGCTTCCACCTCTTCATCGCGCTGATCTTTGATGCGTAGCTGGAGAGTTCGCACGCCAGCGTCCAGCAGACGTTCGATCCACTGTACGCTGTCCACCACCGGGTACAGCCCTAAACGAAAAGGTACAGGAGGAAAATCAGGCTGATACATCACGCTTCCTCCTTACGCAGATAGATTTCTCCGCCTCTGGCGCGGAAATTCTCCGACATATCCGCCATTCCCACTTCAATGGTTTGCGCGGCGGCGTAATCACGTACTTCCTGGCTGATTTTCATCGAGCAGAATTTCGGCCCACACATGGAGCAAAAATGGGCGACTTTACCGGACTCTTGCGGCAGGGTTTCATCGTGGTAAGCGCGAGCGGTAAATGGGTCGAGAGCCAGATTAAACTGGTCTTCCCAGCGAAATTCGAAGCGGGCTTTCGACATGGCGTTATCGCGAATTTGCGCGCCCGGATGCCCTTTTGCCAGGTCGGCAGCGTGGGCGGCAATCTTATAGGTGATAAGCCCTTGCTTAACGTCTTCTTTATTGGGCAGACCCAGGTGCTCTTTCGGCGTTACGTAACAGAGCATCGCGCAGCCAAACCAGCCGATCATCGCCGCACCAATCCCTGACGTGAAGTGGTCATAGCCTGGTGCAATATCGGTGGTCAGCGGCCCGAGGGTATAGAACGGCGCTTCATGGCAGTGCTCTAACTCCTCGGTCATATTACGGCGAATCATCTGCATCGGCACATGCCCGGGGCCTTCAATCATCACCTGTACGTCATATTCCCAGGCGATTTTGGTCAGTTCGCCCAGCGTATGCAGCTCGGCAAACTGCGCTTCATCGTTGGCGTCCTGAATCGAACCGGGGCGCAGGCCGTCGCCCAGCGACAGCGAAACGTCATAAGCAGCGCAGATTTCACAAATTTCGCGGAAATGTTGATAAAGGAAATTTTCCTGATGATGGGAGAGGCACCATTTCGCCATAATCGAACCGCCGCGCGAGACGATACCGGTCAGGCGTTTCGCGGTCATCGGCACATAGCGCAGGAGAACGCCTGCATGAATCGTGAAATAATCCACGCCCTGTTCGGCCTGTTCCAGCAGCGTGTCGCGGAACGCTTCCCAGGTAAGATCTTCAGCGATCCCATTAACCTTCTCCAGTGCCTGGTAGATCGGCACAGTACCGATTGGCACCGGGCTGTTACGCAAAATCCATTCGCGGGTTTCGTGAATATAGCGACCGGTGGAAAGATCCATCACCGTATCCGCTCCCCAGCGCGTAGACCACACCAGCTTTTCCACTTCTTCTTCGATGGAAGAGGTGACCGCCGAGTTGCCGATATTGGCGTTAACTTTTACCAGGAAGTTGCGACCAATAATCATCGGCTCTGATTCAGGATGGTTGATGTTGGCGGGGATAATGGCGCGTCCGGCAGCGACTTCATCACGGACAAATTCCGCAGTGATATTTTCCGGCAGACGTGCGCCAAAGCTCATTCCCGGATGCTGGTGGCGCAAAACTTCGCTGCGGATGCGCTCGCGTCCCATATTCTCGCGAATGGCGATGAATTCCATCTCCGGTGTGATGATGCCTTGACGGGCGTAGTGCAGTTGTGTGACGCGGTGGCCTGCTTTGGCGCGTTTTGGCGTTAATACGCCGCTAAAACGCAGCTCTTCGAGGCCATCATCTGCCAGCCGCGCTTTAGTGTAATCGGAACTGCGCACGGTAAGTTCTTCGCTATCGCCGCGTGCGTCGATCCACGGCTGACGCAGTTTTGCCAGCCCTTGCTGAACGTTAATGGCGATTTGCGGATCGCCATATGGGCCGGAGGTGTCATAAACCGGAATCGCTTCGTTTTCTTCGTACTGTGGCTGTTCTTTGCTGCCGCCGATTAGCGTCGGGCTAAGCTGGATCTCACGCATCGGCACGCGCACGCCGGGTTGTGTGCCAGTGATATAAATGCGTTTTGAGTTGGGAAAGGCGGTGCCTTCCAGGGTGTCGATAAAATGTTGCGCCCGGGCGCGTTGTTCGCGGCGGGTCAGTTTTGTTGCAGACATAGCTCATTCCAAAAGTTAAGGACGTGGCTTGTCAGACGACGGATGAAGCAAGAGACGATCGCTGCAAAGGCGATACGGTAGCAGATTAACTCTTGTTCCCTTCGCAGGTATTAGCCTGATCAGGTTCCGCGGATCCCGAATGAACGGTCTCAGCCAGTTAAGGCACTCCGACAAGAAATTAGCCCCGAAAACGGGGCGTTGAATGTAAATTACGCGTTAACAGCGCAGAACTCAAGCAAGATGTTTGACGCGGGCGGCGTCAAGCACCAGCAGAATTAGCTTATCTTCCAGCACAAAGCGCGCTTCCAGCGCCTCGCCGATATCAGATAAAACCTGTTGAAATTCAAGGTAATTATCATGATCGATGGCGGTTTCCAGGCTGGAATCGTAGTAATCCATAATCTGTTGCGTATTGGCTTCGAGTTGCGGCCAAATCTTCGCGGCATGAGCGAGCTGCCCGTTGCCTTCCAGCTTATGAAGAATGCGCTCATAAATGCTGAAATGTCCGGCAGACAAGTAATCGACCAGGCTCTGGCAAAAATCATCAAGGGCTTTTTCGTTTAGCCTCATGTACGATTCTTTGCCAGGCTTAATGCCAACCAGATTGTAGTAAGCCACGAGCAGATGCTTACGTACATGTAGCCAGCGATCAACCAGTTTGTTACTTCCTCTGACGTGCTCCGTCAGGTTATCGAGCTGGTTAAGCATGATTGACTCCGCAAGTTTGTATTCAAAAACTGCTCAGTGAGAAATGTAAAAACCATGTTAAACATGCCAGTGATGCAAAGGTAGTGCAAGAGCTATGGATCGTATAATTGAAAAATTAGATCACGGCTGGTGGGTCGTCAGTCATGAGCAAAAATTATGGTTGCCGAAGGGAGAATTGCCATGTGGCAAAGCGGCAAATTTCGATCTTGTGGGTCAGCGCGCACTGCATATCGGCGAATGGCAAGGAGAACCTGTTTGGCTGGTGCAACAGCAGCGCCACCATGATATGGGTTCGGTGCGCCAGGTCATTGATCTGGACGTCGGGCTATTTCAACTAGCCGGACGCGGCGTGCAACTGGCGGAGTTTTACCGCTCGCATAAATACTGCGGGTATTGCGGGCATGAAATGTATCCGAGCAAAACAGAATGGGCGATGCTGTGCAGCCACTGCCGTGAGCGTTACTACCCGCAAATCGCCCCCTGCATTATTGTTGCCATCCGTCGTGATGATTCGATTCTGCTCGCTCAGCATACCCGCCATCGTAACGGTGTCCATACGGTACTTGCCGGATTCGTCGAAGTGGGCGAAACCCTCGAACAGGCGGTCGCGCGGGAAGTAATGGAAGAGAGTGGCATCAAAGTCAAAAACCTGCGTTACGTGACTTCTCAGCCGTGGCCATTTCCTCAGTCATTAATGACTGCGTTTATGGCGGACTATGAGAGCGGCGACATCGTGATTGATCCAAAAGAACTGCTGGAGGCGAACTGGTATCGTTACGACGATTTACCCTTACTGCCACCTCCTGGCACCGTGGCGCGCCGCCTGATAGAAGATACGGTGGCGATGTGTCGGGCAGAGTATGAGTGATGATACACTGACCGCCTGACGCACTAAGGAACAGCCAAAATGACCGAACTTAAAAACGATCGTTATCTGCGGGCGCTGCTGCGCCAGCCCGTTGATGTCACTCCAGTATGGATGATGCGCCAGGCGGGTCGCTATCTACCAGAATATAAAGCCACGCGTGCTCAGGCGGGCGATTTTATGTCGCTTTGCAAAAACGCCGAACTGGCGTGCGAAGTGACTTTGCAGCCGCTGCGTCGCTATCCGTTGGACGCGGCGATCCTCTTTTCCGATATCCTCACCGTTCCGGACGCGATGGGATTAGGGCTCTATTTTGAAGCCGGAGAAGGTCCTCGTTTTACCTCGCCAGTCACCTGCAAAGCTGACGTTGATAAACTGCCAATTCCGGATCCGGAAGATGAACTGGGTTACGTGATGAACGCGGTGCGTACCATTCGCCGCGAACTGAAAGGCGAAGTGCCGCTGATTGGTTTTTCCGGCAGTCCGTGGACGCTGGCGACCTACATGGTGGAAGGCGGCAGCAGCAAAGCCTTCACCGTGATCAAAAAAATGATGTATGCCGATCCGCAGGCGTTACACGCGTTACTCGATAAACTGGCGAAAAGCGTCACCCTGTATCTGAATGCGCAGATTAAAGCCGGTGCCCAGGCGGTGATGATTTTCGACACCTGGGGCGGCGTGCTTACCGGGCGCGATTATCAACAGTTCTCGCTCTATTACATGCATAAAATTGTTGATGGTTTATTGCGTGAAAACGACGGTCGCCGCGTGCCCGTCACGCTGTTTACCAAAGGTGGCGGACAGTGGCTGGAAGCCATGGCAGAAACCGGTTGCGATGCGCTGGGACTGGACTGGACAACCGACATCGCCGATGCGCGCCGCCGCGTGGGCAATAAAGTCGCATTGCAGGGCAATATGGACCCGTCGATGCTGTACGCGCCACCAGCCCGAATTGAAGAAGAAGTAGCGACTATACTTGCAGGTTTCGGTCACGGCGAAGGTCATGTCTTTAACCTTGGTCACGGCATTCACCAGGATGTACCGCCAGAACATGCTGGCGTGTTTGTGGAGGCAGTGCATCGGTTATCTGAACAATATCACCGCTAAGGAGTAATTATGGATCTCGCGTCATTACGCGCTCAACAAATCGAACTGGCTTCTTCTGTGATCCGCGAGGATCGACTCGATAAAGATCCACCGGATCTGATCGCCGGAGCCGATGTCGGGTTTGAACAGGGTGGAGAAGTGACGCGAGCGGCGATGGTGCTGCTGAAATATCCCACTCTTGAGTTGGTGGAGTATAAAGTGGCACGCATTGCTACCACCATGCCTTACATCCCGGGGTTTCTCTCCTTCCGTGAATATCCTGCCCTGCTGGCAGCGTGGGAGATGCTGTCACAAAAGCCGGATTTAGTGTTTGTTGATGGCCACGGGATCTCGCATCCGCGCCGCCTTGGCGTCGCCAGCCATTTTGGCTTATTAGTGGATGTGCCGACTATTGGCGTAGCGAAAAAACGGCTATGCGGTAAATTCGAACCGCTCTCCAGCGAACCGGGCGCGCTGGCGCCGCTGATGGATAAAGGCGAGCAGCTGGCCTGGGTCTGGCGCAGCAAAGCACGCTGCAACCCGCTGTTTATCGCTACGGGTCATCGGGTCAGCGTGGATAGCGCGCTGGCGTGGGTACAACGCTGCATGAAAGGCTATCGTCTGCCAGAGCCAACGCGCTGGGCGGATGCCGTGGCCTCGGAACGTCCGGCATTTGTGCGCTATACAGCAAATCAGCCCTAATTCAGGTAAACTGCGGATAATTTCCGTATTTGAGAACTCAACATGTTACAAAACCCGATTCATCTGCGTCTGGAGCGCCTGGAAAGCTGGCAGCACGTCACTTTCATGGCTTGCTTATGCGAACGCATGTACCCCAATTACGCCATGTTCTGCCAGCAAACCGGTTTTGGTGATGGGCAAATTTACCGCCGTATTCTCGATCTCATTTGGGAAACACTGACCGTCAAAGACGCAAAAGTGAATTTCGACAGCCAACTGGAGAAATTTGAGGAAGCGATTCCTTCAGCGGACGATTTCGATCTGTACGGCGTTTATCCGGCAATTGATGCCTGCGTGGCGTTAAGTGAACTGGTTCATTCGCGTTTGAGTGGCGAAACGCTCGAACACGCGGTGGAAGTGAGTAAGACCTCCATCACTACCGTTGCGATGCTGGAAATGACTCAGGCTGGTCGCGAAATGAGCGATGAAGAGCTGAAAGAAAACCCAGCCGTTGAGCAAGAATGGGACATTCAGTGGGAAATATTCCGACTTTTAGCCGAGTGTGAAGAACGCGACATCGAGCTGATAAAAGGCCTTAGGGCAGACCTGCGTGAGGCGGGTGAGAGCAATATTGGTATAATTTTTCAGCAATAAGACCAGAAAACGTGAATTAACGCCTGATTTGTCGTACCTGGAGTCTTCCCTTTCGCCCCCCGTCTGGTCTACATTTGGGGGGCGAAAAAAAGTGGCTATCGGTGCGTGTATGCAGGAGAGTGCTATTCTGGCATTTCCGTCGCACTCGATGCTTAGCAAGCGATAAACACATTGTAAGGATAACTTATGAACAAGACTCAACTGATTGATGTAATTGCAGAGAAAGCAGAACTGTCCAAAACCCAGGCTAAAGCTGCTCTGGAGTCCACTCTGGCTGCAATTACTGAGTCTCTGAAAGAAGGCGATGCTGTACAACTGGTTGGTTTCGGAACCTTCAAAGTGAACCACCGCGCTGAGCGTACTGGCCGCAACCCGCAGACCGGTAAAGAAATCAAAATCGCCGCAGCTAACGTACCGGCATTTGTTTCTGGCAAGGCACTGAAAGACGCAGTTAAGTAAGATTGCGTGGCAGTGAACAGTTTTAACGAAGGGGTGGTTTCACCCCTTTTGTCTTTCTGGCGTCACTCATTGATGCTGGCAGGTGTACTGTTTCTCACTGCCTGTAGCCACAACTCTTCACTTCCTCCCTTTACTGCCAGTGGTTTTGCTGAAGACCAGGGCGCGGTACGTATCTGGCGAAAAGACAGCGGTGACAATGTGCATTTGCTTGCTGTGTTCAGCCCGTGGCGCAATGGCGATACCACGACGCGAGAGTATCGCTGGCAGGGCGATAACCTCACACTTATCAATATCAACGTCTACAGTAAACCGCCGGTGAACATTCGCGCGCGTTTTGACGATCGCGGCGACCTGAGCTTTATGCAACGTGAATCCGACGGGGAAAAGCAGCAGCTTTCTAACGACCAAATCGATTTATACCGTTATCGCGCTGACCAAATCCGCCAGATTAGCGATGCTTTACGCCAGGGGAGAGTGGTGCTGCGTCAGGGACGCTGGCATGAGATGGAACAGACCGTAACCACCTGCGAAGGGCAAACCATTAAACCTGATTTAGATTCGCAGGCGATAGCGCATATCGAGCGCCGCCAGAGCAGCTCTTCTGTTGATGTCAGCGTGGCATGGCTGGAAGCGCCCGAAGGTTCGCAATTACTGTTAGTGGCAAACTCTGATTTCTGTCGCTGGCAACCCAACGAGAAAACGTTCTGATTTACCAGTGACCCATACCCATATGACCGCCACCACCGCAGCCGCCGTAACCCATGCCCATTCCTGCACCGCGCGGAATACCCGCTTCAGCCATCGCGATATCCCGTTTCACCCGTAACTCATCTAACGACTGACGCAAAGTCTCCATCTCTTTGGCGACCGCATTAATTTTGCTGCTATCCGGTGGGTTAGCGGCTAACAGAGCGTTGTATTCATAACGCTTCGTCACCAGTTGCTGTTGCAGCGCGCTGCTTTGAGCATAAAAGTCATTATGGATTTTCTGCCACGCCGTCTGTTGTTCGCTGGTCAAAGGCGCGGAATTTTGCTGCCACATACCGTGTCCGCCGTGGGCAAATGCAGATGTTGATCCCATCGCCATTGCTGAAAGCGCCATCATCACCAGGGCAATTTTCGTGTTCCGTTTCATGGTTAATCCTCCAGTGGTTGTCTTACTTTGGGTATTGCATCTTCCGTGCCAACGACGAAACGCTGACGTGACGGGAAATCAGGCATGATAAGCGAGTAAAAATGACTCGCCTGATGTGGGTAGCGAGTCATTTTTACTCATTGAAACATAAGCGTTTGTGTTACAGCGCAGGGTAAACGCTGATCAAAGATGGCATGATTTCTGCTGTTAAAAAGGGATGAACAGGCAAAAAAGAAGAAGATGCGTTTTATGCAACGTTCTAAAGACTCCTTAGCCAAATGGTTAAGCGCCATCTTGCCCGTGGCCATTGTTGGGCTGGTGGGGCTGTTTGCGGTGACAGTGATTCGCGATTATGGGCGCGAGACTGCCGCCGCCAGACAAACGCTTCTGGAAAAAGGCAGTGTACTTATCCGTGCTCTCGAATCCGGCTCGCGCGTCGGCATGGGGTTGCGCATGCATCATGCGCAGCAGCAGGCCTTACTGGAAGAAATGGCCGGACAGCCTGAAGTACGTTGGTTTGCGGTCACGGATGAACAAGGAATAATCGTGATGCATAGCAACTCCGGCATGGTGGGAAAACAGCTTTATTCCCCGCAGGAAATGCAGCAGTTACATCCGGGAGATGAAGAAGCGTGGCGGCGGATCGATAGCGCAGACGGCGAGCCTGTTCTGGAAATTTATCGCCAGTTTCAACCGATGTTTGCTGCTGGAATGCACCGGATGCGCCATATGCAGCAGTATGCCGCGACACCACAAGCAATTTTTATCGCTTTCGACGCCAGTAACATTGTGAGTGCTGAAGATCGTGAGCAGAGAAACACCCTGATTATCATCTTCGCCCTGGCGACGGTCTTGCTGGCAAGCGTGTTGTCATTCTTCTGGTATCGCCGGTATCTGCGCTCGCGCAAGCTTCTACAGGATGAGATGAAGCGCAAAGAGAAGCTGGTGGCGCTGGGGCATCTGGCGGCAGGTGTTGCCCATGAAATTCGCAATCCGCTTTCCTCAATTAAAGGGCTGGCGAAATATTTTGCCGAACGAGCACCAGAGGGTGGGGAAGCGCACCAACTGGCGCAGGTAATGGCGAAAGAGGCCGACCGTTTAAACCGCGTGGTCAGCGAGTTACTGGAACTGGTTAAGCCAACGCATCTGGCTTTGCAGGCGGTGGATCTCAACACCCTGATTAACCACTCATTACAGTTGGTAAGCCAGGATGCAAACAGCCGGGAAATTCAGTTGCGCTTTACCGCCAACGACACATTGCCGCAAATTCAGGCCGATCCGGATCGGCTGACCCAGGTTCTGTTGAATCTCTATCTCAATGCTATTCAGGCGATTGGTCAGCATGGGGTGATTAGCGTGGTGGCCAGCGAAAGCGGCACAGGCGTGAAAATCAGCGTTACCGACAACGGTAAGGGAATTGCGGCGGATCAGCTTGAAGCCATCTTCACTCCGTACTTCACCACCAAAGCCGAAGGCACCGGACTGGGGTTGGCGGTCGTGCATAATATTGTTGAACAACACGGTGGTACAATTCAGGTCGCAAGCCAGGAGGGGAAAGGCGCAACGTTCACTCTATGGCTTCCGGTCAATATTACGCGTAAGGACCCACAAGGATGACGCACGATAATATCGATATTCTGGTGGTGGATGATGACATTAGCCACTGCACCATCTTGCAGGCATTGCTGCGCGGTTGGGGCTATAACGTCGCGCTGGCGAACAGCGGGCAACAGGCGCTGGCACAGGTGCGGGAACAGGTTTTTGATCTTGTGCTTTGCGATGTGCGAATGGCGGAGATGGACGGCATCGCCACGTTGAAAGAGATCAAAGCGTTAAATCCGGCGATTCCGGTACTGATTATGACCGCTTACTGCAGCGTCGAGACGGCGGTAGAAGCACTGAAGACCGGGGCACTGGATTATCTCATTAAGCCGCTGGATTTCGATAACTTGCAGGCGACGCTGGAAAAGGCGCTCGCGCATACGCAGATTCTCGCTTCTGAAACGCCTGCGGTGTCTGCCAGCCAGTTTGGTATGGTCGGTAAAAGCCCGGCGATGCAACACCTGCTCAGTGAAATCGCCCTCGTCGCGCCATCGGAAGCCACGGTGCTGATCCACGGCGATTCCGGCACCGGTAAAGAGCTGGTCGCCAGGGCGATTCACGCCAGTAGCGCACGTAGCGAAAAACCGCTGGTAACGCTCAACTGCGCGGCACTCAACGAATCCTTACTGGAATCTGAATTGTTCGGTCACGAAAAAGGGGCGTTTACCGGCGCCGACAAACGGCGGGAAGGGCGCTTTGTTGAGGCAGACGGCGGCACGTTGTTTCTCGATGAAATTGGCGATATCTCGCCGATGATGCAGGTTCGTCTGCTGCGTGCGATTCAGGAGCGCGAAGTTCAGCGTGTCGGCAGCAACCAGACTATTTCGGTTGATGTTCGGCTGATTGCCGCGACCCATCGCGATCTTGCCGCTGAGGTAAAGGCCGGGCGTTTTCGCCAGGATCTCTACTATCGCCTGAACGTGGTGGCAATTGAAGTGCCGTCGCTGCGGCAACGGCGGGAAGATATTCCCCTGCTGGCTAACCATTTTCTTCAGCGATTTGCCGAACGCAATCGCAAGGCGGTAAAAGGCTTTACGCCCCAGGCGATGGATCTGCTGATTCACTACGACTGGCCGGGAAATATTCGCGAACTGGAAAACGCGGTAGAACGAGCGGTGGTGCTGCTGACCGGGGAATATATTTCCGAACGCGAGCTGCCGCTGGCGATTGCCAGTACGCCGATTCCGTTGGCGCAAAGTCAGGATATTCAGCCGCTGGTGGAAGTGGAAAAAGAGGTGATTCTGGCGGCGCTGGAGAAAACGGGCGGCAACAAAACCGAAGCCGCCCGTCAGTTAGGGATCACGCGCAAAACGCTATTGGCAAAACTGTCGCGTTAGTTCTGCTCGCGTTCGATGGCGCGCCAGCCGATATCTTTCCGGCAGAAGCAGTCATCCCAGTGGATATCAGTCATTAAGTCATAGGCGCGTTTCTGCGCTTCTGCCACGGTATGACCCAGCGCGGTGACGCACAGTACGCGCCCGCCGCTGGTCACCACCTGCTCGTCATCTGCCAGTTTTGTGCCCGCGTGGAACACTTTGCCGCCTTCGACTTCTTCCAGGGGCAGGCCGTGGATCACATCGCCGGTGCGGTAATCGCCCGGATATCCACCCGCAGCCATCACCACGCCGAGAGAAGCGCGTTCATCCCACTCGGACGTTTTCTCGTCAAGCGTACCTTCACAGGCTGCCAGGCAGAGCTCAACCAGATCGGACTTCATGCGCAGCATAATCGGCTGGGTTTCCGGATCGCCAAAGCGGCAGTTAAACTCGATAACCTTCGGATTGCCCTGTTTGTCGATCATCAGGCCCGCGTAGAGAAAACCGGTGTAGGTGTTGCCTTCTGCCGCCATGCCTTTCACGGTTGGCCAGATGATACGTTCCATCGTGCGCTGATGAACTTCATCGGTTACTACCGGCGCTGGAGAGTAAGCACCCATTCCGCCGGTGTTCGGCCCGGTATCTTTATCGCCTACGCGTTTGTGATCCTGGCTGGTGGCCATCGGCAGCACATGCTCGCCGTCCACCATCACGATAAAGCTCGCTTCTTCGCCGTCGAGGAACTCTTCGATAACAATGCGATGACCCGCGTCGCCAAAGGCGTTGCCCGCCAGCATATCGTGAACAGCCGCTTCGGCTTCTTCCAGCGTCATCGCGACGATAACGCCTTTCCCGGCAGCCAGACCGTCAGCTTTAATGACGATTGGCGCGCCTTTCTCACGCAGATACGCCAGCGCAGGTTCTACCTCGGTGAAGTTCTGGTATTCCGCCGTAGGGATCTTATGGCGAGCCAGGAAATCCTTGGTAAACGCTTTCGACCCTTCCAGTTGCGCGGCACCTGCCGTCGGGCCGAAGATCTTCAGCCCAGCGGCGCGGAAGGTATCGACCACGCCTTTCACCAGCGGCGCTTCCGGGCCGACGATGGTCAGATCTACCTTTTCGTTTTGCGCGAAATCCAGCAGTGCCGGGATATCGGTCACGCCGATAGCGACGTTTTGCAGCGCAGGTTCCAGTGCCGTTCCCGCATTACCTGGTGCGACAAATACTCTCTCAACCAGCGGTGATTGCGCCGCTTTCCAAGCCAGCGCGTGTTCGCGCCCGCCGTTACCAATCACTAATACTTTCATCTATTGCTCCATTAATGGCGG
The DNA here is from genome assembly GCF_005280595.1 of Escherichia sp. MR. Taxonomy (NCBI): domain Bacteria; kingdom Pseudomonadati; phylum Pseudomonadota; class Gammaproteobacteria; order Enterobacterales; family Enterobacteriaceae; genus Escherichia; species Escherichia sp. MR. The sequence goes on from NZ_SZVK01000050.1 coordinate 28,035, forward strand.
AAGTGGCGCATGTCGGTGAAGAGCATCGCAATACCGTGTTCATCGGCAGCGGCAATCACTTCGTCATCACGGATAGAACCGCCGGGCTGGATTACGCAGGTCACGCCCGCAGCGGCGGCGGCATCAATACCGTCGCGGAACGGGAAGAATGCATCAGAAGCCATAGAGGAACCTTTCACTTCCAGGCCTTCATCGGCAGCTTTAATGCCGGCGATTTTTGCGGAGTACACGCGGCTCATCTGGCCTGCGCCAATCCCGATGGTCATATTGTTTTTGGCATAAACGATGGCATTGGATTTCACAAACTTCGCCACTTTCCAGCAGAACAGCGCATCACGCAGTTCCTGCTCGGTCGGCTGACGTTTGGTGACGACGCGCAGTTCTTCTGCACCGACCATGCCCAGATCGCGATCCTGAATCAGCAGACCGCCGTTCACGCGTTTGAAATCAAGACCCGGAATACGTTCGCCCCACTGACCACAGGTCAGGACGCGAACGTTCTGTTTGGCGGCGGTGATTTTCAGGGCTTCTTCGCTGGCGGACGGCGCAATAATCACTTCGACAAACTGACGAGAAATGATGGCCTGTGCTGTTTCAGCATCCAGCTCGCGGTTAAAGGCAATGATGCCGCCGAATGCGGAGGTCGGGTCGGTTTTGTACGCGCGATCGTAAGCATCAAGAATGGAATTGCCGATAGCCACGCCGCAAGGGTTGGCGTGCTTCACAATGACACATGCCGGCTCGGCGAACTCTTTCACGCACTCCAGCGCCGCATCAGTATCGGCGATGTTGTTATAAGAGAGGGCTTTACCCTGAACCTGGGTTGCGGTGGCAACGGAGGCTTCTTTCACATTCTCTTCTATATAGAAGGCAGCCTGCTGGTGGCTGTTCTCGCCGTAACGCATATCCTGCTTCTTAATGAAGTTCAGGTTCAACGTGCGCGGGAAGCGACCGGCAGCTTCTTTGCTTTCACCGTGGTAAGCCGGAACCATGCTGCCGAAGTAGTTGGCAATCATGCTGTCGTAGGCGGCGGTGTGTTCGAAGGCTTTGATTGCGAGGTCGAAACGGGTTGCAAGCAGAAGCGAACCTTCGTTGGCATCCATCTCTTTAATGATGTCGTCGTAGTCGCTGCTCTTCACCACGATGGCGACATCTTTATGGTTCTTCGCTGCGGAGCGCACCATCGTTGGGCCGCCGATATCGATGTTCTCAACCGCATCTTCCAGCGAGCAGCCTTCACGAGCCACGGTCTGGGCGAACGGATACAGGTTAACAACCACCATATCGATAGGCTGGATCTGATGTTCTTCCATAATGGCATCGTCCTGGCCGCGACGGCCCAGAATGCCACCATGTACTTTCGGATGCAGAGTCTTCACACGTCCATCCATCATCTCCGGGAAACCGGTGTAATCGGAAACTTCGGTCACCGGCAGACCCTTTTCTGCTAACAGTCGGGCAGTGCCTCCTGTAGATAGCAGTTCCACACCGCGTGCGGAAAGTGCCTGAGCGAATTCGACGATACCGGCTTTGTCAGAAACACTGAGCAGAGCGCGGCGGACTGGACGACGTTGTTGCATGGTAAATCCCCTGGATTTGACTATTACAGAGAGCGTTAGCTGAATTTTTCGCGAAAAACTCAGCTAACGCCCCTAACGGGGCATCTTTATTTTTCGCCCGCATTGTAACGAAAACGTTTGCGCAACGCTCGCGAATTTTTTTGTTTCGATGGTGAGCAGCATTTCGATTGTGGTTAGCAGGTCAGGAATACAGAAATAACGCTTATGATTGTGGATAACTCTGTGCGTAAAAAGGTATAAATAGGGGTTTTGCTGGGGAATGCAGCAGTCAGTCATTTTTTTGCAATTTTTCTATTGCGGCCTCAGGAGAACTCCCTATAATGCGCCTCCATCGACACGGCGGATGTGAATCACTTCACACAAATAGCCGGTTCGGTTGAAGAGATAAAATCCTGAAATTCAGGGTTGACTCTGAAAGAGGAAAGCGTAATATATGCCACCTCGCGACAGTGAGCTGAAAGCTGCGTCGCAACTGCTCTTTAACAATTTATCAGACAATCTGTGTGGGCACTCGAAGATACGGATTCTTAACGTCGCAAGACGATAAA